>NZ_JASGFR010000059.1:0-14084 GCF_047605405.1 Rhodomicrobium sp.
GGCTTGGCGCTCACGACCGGGCGATGAAGGCGGGCATAGACGATGTCGGACTAGGCGTACTTTACGGCCTCGGAGACTGGCGTTTCGACACGCTCGCGCTCATGCGCCACGCGGAACATCTCGAAACGAGCTTCGGCGCAGGCTGTCATACGATCAGCGTGCCGCGCATGGAGCCCGCACACGGATCGACCGTTTCCTATAAGCCAGCCAACAAGGTTTCGGACGACGATTTCAAGAAGATCGTCGCGATTTTGCGTATCGCCGTGCCCTATACCGGGATTGTGATGTCGACGCGCGAAACGGCGCAGATGCGGCGCGAGACTTTGGCCGTCGGCGTCTCGCAGATTTCTGCCGGTAGCCGAACCAATCCCGGCGGCTATGCGACCCAGCTCGACCAAGAGGCGCTGCCGGGCGATCAGCCGAAAGAGCAGTTCGATGAAAGCCAGTTTTCGCTCGGCGATCATCGCTCGCTGGATGACGTCGTCCGCGATCTGGCGGAAATGGGCTACACGCCGTCCTTCTGCACGGCCTGCTATCGCAATGGCAGAACCGGCGAGGATTTTATGCACTGGGCGAAGAGCGGCGACATCAAGGAGAAATGCGGTCCGAATTCCGCGGGCACATTCATGGAATATCTCATCGATTATGCATCGCCCAACACAGCGCGGATCGGATCAGACGCGCTCGAACGCGACATCTCCACGATGGGACCGAAGGAACAGAGAATTTCCCGCACCATCGTGGACAAGATCAGGTCTGGAAAGCGCGACGTATTCTGCTGATGCCAACTTGCCCTTCGGAGACGTCAGCGCTGATCGATGGAAACGACGCCTTTCGCATCGAACGGGACGTGATCGGCGAAATGCGTCTGCCCAATGGGGCCTATTACGGAATCCACACGGCGCGGGCGCTGAAAAATTTCGCCATCCTCGGCAGGCCCTGTCATCGGGAACTGATCAAGGCCATGGCCGCCGTCAAGGAGGCGGCGGCGGCGACCAATCGCGCCATCGGCGCGCTGGACGCTGAAGCGGCCGAAGCCATTCGCGAGGCGGCGCAGGAGATTGCGCGGGGCCTGCATCACGAATGGATTGTGGTTGACGGGCTTCAGGGCGGCGCGGGAACCTCCCTCAACATGAACATCAACGAGGTCATCGCCAACCGCGCGGTCGAACTGCTTCGCGAGCCCAAAGGCGATTATCGGCGGGTTCACCCGGTCGATCACGTCAACCTTCATCAGTCGACCAACGATGTCTTCCCAACGGCGCTCAAGGTCGCGGCGCTGCGCCTCCTCGACCGGCTCGAAGCCGAAATCGCGCGCCTGCAACTTGAGTTGCAGAAGAAGGAAGCGGCTTTCGCGGGAGCCCTGAAAATGGGCCGCACGCAATTGCAGGACGCCTGTCCGACGACACTGGGCGCGACCTTCGGCGCTTGGGCGGAGGCGATCTCGCGCGACCGCTGGCGCGTGTTCAAATGCAAGGAAAGGCTGCGCGTCGTCAATCTCGGAGGCACCGCCATCGGCACAGGCGTCACCGCGCCGCGCGATTATATTTTCAGGGTTGTTGGCGCCTTGCGCGAGGTCACGAGGCTCAATCTGTCGCGCGCGGAAAACCTTCTCGATGCCACTCAGAACGCCGACGTTTTTGTGGAGGTTTCGGGAATTCTGAAGGCGCACGCCGTCACCCTTTTCAAGATTTCTTCCGACATCCGCCTTCTCGCCTCCGGCCCGTGCGCGGGGCTCAATGAAATCGCGCTCGCCCCCGTTCAGGCAGGCTCAAGTCTCATGCCCGGCAAGATAAACCCGGTCATCTGCGAAGCGGTCGCGCAAGCCGCCATGGCAATGATCGGGCATGACGCCGCCATCACCCAGGCCTGCCAGGCGGGGCAACTGGAGCTGAACGCCTTTCTGCCGCTTGTCGCACAGTCCCTTCTGGACGGGCTTTCCGGCCTGGTCGCTGCGAACGCGGTCTTCGCGGAGCGCTGCATCGCCTCGATTGGCGTCAACGCGGATGTCGCTGCGGATCATGTCGAACGCTCGTGGGCAATCGTCACCGCGCTCGTGCCAGCGCTCGGCTATGAGCGCGCAAGCGAGATTGCTGCGGCGGCGCGCAATTCGGGCCGAACCGTCCGCGACCTTATCCGCGAAACCGGGCTGATCGGGGAAAGCGAACTGGATCGGCTGCTGTCTCCCGCCGCCATGACACAACTTGGCTACGAGCCTGCGAAATCGGCAAAGGAAAGGCGCTGACATGCGGACCACGCCCAAGAGCATGCGCATGCATATTGGTCTGTTCGGCCGCCGCAATGTCGGCAAATCGAGCCTGATGAATGCGTTGCTCGGCTTTCCGAAGTCTATCGTTTCCGATGTCGCGGGCACGACGACGGACCCGGTGGAGAAGGCAATGGAGTTCCCGCCGCTCGGCCCGGTCGTTTTCGTCGACACTGCGGGCATCGACGATGTCGGCGCTCTGGGCGCGTTGCGCGTGAAGAGGAGCCGCGAGGTTCTCGAACGCATGGATGTGGCTGTTGTGATTTGCGATGAAGCGGGGATCGGGCCATTCGAACGTGGCCTCATCGCCGAATTGCAGGCGCACAAGACCCCGATCCTCTGTATCTTCAACAAATGCGACCGGGGCGAGCCGTCTCTGGAGGACGCGCGTGCGCTGCTTGGCGAAACTGGCGAGGCGGTGCGCATTTCGGTAAAAACCGGCCGCAATCTCGATGCTGTACGCGAGTCGCTGATCCGCATCGCGCCTGAGGACAGGTTCGCCGAGCCGCCGATGGTGAGCGATCTCGTTCCGGCTGGCGGCTCTGTCGTTCTCGTGGTCCCTATCGATCTCGGCGCGCCGAAGGGGCGCCTCATCCTTCCACAAGTTCAGGCCATCCGCGAAATTCTCGACGCCGACGCCTCCTGCACGGTGGTCAAGGAACGCGAACTCATCGGCGCGCTCGCGAACGCGCGAACCCCGCCGTCGCTCGTGATCTGCGATTCGCAAATCGTGCTGAAAGCCGCTGCGGACACCCCGCCCGACATCCCGCTCACGACTTTCTCGATCCTGATGGCGCGCCTCAAGGCCGATCTCGTCCGCCTCGCCGAGGGGGCCGCCGTCTTGCACAGGCTCAAGCCGGGCGATCATGTCCTTGTGGCCGAAGCCTGCACGCACGACGTCATTTGCGACGACATCGGGCGGGTGAAAATTCCGCGCTGGCTGCGCCAGTTCGCGGGCGGTGACCTGCGGATCGATTTCAGCGGCGGCAAGCACTTCCCCGAAGACCTCGCCAAATACAAGCTCATCATCCAGTGCGGCGCCTGCATGGTGACCCGCAAACACATGCTTTCATGGCTTTATCGCGCCGAGCGGCAAGGCGTGCCGATGACGAACTACGGTGTAGCGATTTCGGTGGTGCAAGGCGTTCTGGAACGGTCGCTGGAGCCTTTCCCGGAGGCTTATCGCGCCTATGAGGCGGCGCTCAGAATGGAACCGGAAGAAGCCTGAGGCCGTCGCGGGATTGTCGTCCCGCCAGAATACGATTGAGGATCTTTCCATGACTGTCGCCACGAACAGCGCCAAAGCTTCCCCTGCCACTTCGCCCGGCGGCTGCTCTCCAGCGGGTTGCACGACCTGTGCCCCGGAGGCGGGCGTCAAATCCGCGATGTGCGGCGTCATTCCCGATTTTCTCGCCAAGACGCCGCCGTCGCGCTTGCGGGATATTTTGAAGCAGGAAGCCTTTTCTGACGAAGACATCGTCTATCTTCTCGGGCTTACGCGCCCTGAAGATTGTGAGGCGCTGCGCCGCGCCGCCTACGATCTGACGACCCGCTTGATCGGCGACAAGGTCCATTATCGCGGGATCGTCGAGTTTTCGAATATCTGCGCCTTGAATTGCCGTTATTGCGGCATTCGCAAATCGAACAAGGCCGTGCCGCGCTACATGCTTTCGAAAGAGCAGATCGTCGAAAGTGCGCTCTGGGCTGCGGAGAACAATTACGGTTCGATCTGCCTGCAGGCCGGTGAGAGACGCGATGAAACATTCATTCGGTTCGTCGAGGACTGCATTCGCGAAATTCGGGAGAAATCGGTTTCGGAAAAGCTTCCTCGTGGCTTGAGCATGACTCTCTCGCTCGGCGAACAGGAGGCCGGCACCTACCGCCGATGGAGGGACGCGGCGGGAGACCACGGCGGCCTGCGCTATTTGTTGCGCATGGAAAGCACGAACCCGGAGCTTTTCGCGAGGCTTCATCCATCGCGCGACGGGAGAGCGGCGGAAAAGAACTACGAGTCGCGCGTCCGCGCGCTCCACGACATCCGCGCGGCGGGGTTGCAGGTCGGAACGGGTGGCATGATCGGCCTGCCTGGCCAAACCCTCGCCGATCTTTGCGCCGACATCCGTTTCTATGATCGATATGACGTCGATATGCTCGGAATGGGCCCGTATATCGTCTCTATGGGCGCGGACATGATCGACGAAGGCATGCTGGACGCAGAGCCCCTGCTTCAGCTTTCCATGAATATGCTGGCCGTTACACGCCTCGTGCTGCGCGACGTCAATATCGCAGCCGCGACAGCTCTCCAGACGCTGCGAGAGGAAGGCCGGGAACTCGGCATAACCTATGGGTGCAATATCGTTATGCCCAACATTTCCCCGCGGGACGTGCGGAAGCACTACCAACTCTACGACAACAAGCCATGCATCGAGGAGGAGCGCACCGATTGCCGGGGCTGCCTTGAGACGCGGATTCGGTCCGTAGGGCGGCGCGTGGGCTGGAACGAATGGGGTTGTTCGCGCCACTACGCGGAACGAAGCGCGGCGCTTGGTGGACATGGGACCAAGCAAACGCAGTCGCCGTTGGCAGCATTCTGCGACCCGCTCCTCAGTCCACGCGCAAGCTGAGCAATGGCGCCCTCACTGCCGATCGACGATGCAGGCGGACTGCGAACCGCATGGCCTCGAATGCGCGCCTATATACCCTCGGCTGTCGACATGACTAGCCGTGGTCATGGCGTTTGGGCATGTCATCCGGGACGATGTGCAGATTGCCGTGACGCACGCCGGTTTCTGCGATGGTGGCTTCAGCAAGTCTGCGGACTTCGTGGGTGTTTCCCTTGAGCAAGGCGACTTCGAGGCAATTCTCATAATCGAGATGGACATGGAGCGTCGAAAGCACGAGGTGATGATGGGCGTGCTGCGTCCGGGCCAGCCGGCGCGATAATTCGCGCTGTTCGTGGTTGTACACGTAGGAGAGACAGGCGATGGCGTTTTCCGCCTTGTCTTCGGAGAGCTTCTCCTGCTCCAGCCTGTCGCGCAGGAGATCCCGGATCGCCTCAGACCGGCTGGCATAGCCCTTCTTGTCGAGATATCTGTCGAAATGCCCGAGCAGATCCTCGTCGAGAGAGATCGTCACTCGTTCCATCCGTCGTCCTCCCTGTCACCGTCTTCCAGGCTGAGCATAAACCATATGCGCTTCCAGCGCGTCACGATATCCAGCGGAGATGTGACCCGGATTACCCCAACGTCGCGTTGACTGGCGATAGCGAGTATGAACAATGATGAACGCGTAATAACTCATACGAGGGTGACTTCATGCGTTTTCCTGCGGGTCTCGCCGTGACTTCGGTTGCCGCGCTTCTCATGTTTTCGGCTGCTGCGCATGCGCATTTTCAGGAGCTTCTGCCGTCCAGCGACATCGTTGCCGACGAGGGCGACCGCAAGGTCAAGCTTCAGGCCATCTTCACGCATCCGATGGAAGGCGGCCCGAACATGGATATGGGACAGCCGCAGCAATTCGGCGTTCTCGCGGACGGCGAGAAGGTGGACCTGAAATCTTCGCTGAAGCCCGTCGAAGTGTCCGGCAAGAAGGCGTTCGAAGCCACCTATCAGATCAAGAAGCCCGGCGACTACGTGTTCTACCTTGAGCCCGCCCCCTATTGGGACGAGGGCGAGAAGCACTTCCTGATCCATTACACGAAGGTTGTCGTCGACTTCGGATCGGGTGAGGGCTGGGACAAGCTCGTCGGCTTGCCGGTTGAAATCGAGCCCTTGACCCGTCCCTATGGCGTGTGGACGGGCAATATTTTCCGGGGCGTGGTGCGCAAGGACGGCAAGCCGGTGCCGGGCGCTGTCGTCGAAATCGAATGGTCGAACGACGGGTCCGTGAAGGCCCCCTCCGATCCGTTCGTGACCCAGGTCGTCAAGGCCGACGACAACGGCGTATTCGCCTACGCCATTCCGAAAGCCGGGTGGTGGGGCTTCAACGCCCTCATCGACGGCGAGACCAAAGGGCCGGACGGCAAGCCCGCCGCCGCCGAACTCGGCGGCACGATCTGGGTCAAAGCGGTCGACATGAAGTGATTTGCCCCGGCGGGGCGCGGTGTGCGTCCCGCTGACACCGGAGCACGACGATGGCTCATATTCCCGATGGCGTCCTGTCCGCCCCGGTTCTGGTTGCGGGCGCAGCCGTCAGCCTCGCGGGCTGCGCCCACGCGCTTCGCCGCCTCGATGAGGAACGCATTCCCGAGGTGGCCATCCTTTCGGCGGTGTTCTTCGTCGCCTCGCTCGTCCATTTCCCGGTCGGCCCGACTTCCGTACACCTCATCCTGAACGGGCTGACGGGCATTTTGCTTGGATGGGCCGCCTTTCCGGCAATCGCCGTCGCCCTGCTGCTGCAGGCCGTCCTTTTCGGCTTCGGCGGCCTCGTTGTGCTTGGCGCAAACATCATGAACATGGCCGTGCCGGCGGTTCTGTGCGGATACCTCTTTCAAGCGGTTGCCGGCGACGGGCTGAACCGCCAGCGCGTCCTCTGGGGTGCCGGACTGGCGGGCGGCGTCGGCGTCCTCATCACCGCTTTTATGGTGGCGGCGGTTCTCGCCCTGTCGGGTAAGGAATTTATCGCGGCTGCAAAGCTCGTGGTCGTGGCGCATCTGCCGGTCGCCCTGATCGAGGCGGCTTTCAGCGTGGCGGTGATCGGGCTCTTATCCAAAGTCAAGCCGTCGCTGCTCGGCTTTCGGGCATAGGAGATCACACGAATGACGAGAGTTTCGATCCCCGCCCTTGTGGCCCTTATGCTCCTGATGTTCGGGGGCGGTGCCGAGGCGCACAAGCTCAAGGTGTTCGCCACAGCCACGGGCGGGGTGATAGAGGGCTACGCTTATTTTGGTACGGGCGGACGCGCCCGGCTGTCGTCGGTCACGGTGGCGAGCCCCGACGGAACGCTTCTCGGCAAGACGACGACCGACGACGAGGGAAATTTCCGTTACGAGGCAACGCGCCGGGTCGATCATGTCGTCACCGTCGATGGCGGGGATGGCCATGTCGCGAGCTACACGGTGGCGGCCGACGAGTTGCCGCAAGCCTTGGCGAGCGGCGGCGACGCAGCCGCGCCGAAACCTTCACCCGAGCGGACAGGCGCACCGGTCGCAGCGGCCCCCGCCATTTCGAGAGGGGGGGAAGACGCCGATCTCAGGGCTTTCATCGACCAGAGTATCGCCCGCCAGATCCGGCCGCTCCGCGAACAGATCGATGCGTATCAGGAAAAGATCTCGTTGCATGACGTGCTCGGCGGCCTTGGGTACATCCTCGGACTTGGCGGCCTTGCTTTCGGCTTTTCCCAACGTCGAAGGCGGGCACAAGACGGCGCTCCCGATTTGACGAGGGGCGCACAATGAGCCTCGTGGGTGAGCAGACAGGCGCGGTGAACGAGTGCGGCTGTGACGGTTCTGTCGCTCTGACCGGTTCGCGGTCGAGCGGCGATCGGTGGAATTTCGTCCAATCCGTCGATCCGGGCATTCGTCTGCTCGTCTGCGCTTCGTTCTGCCTCGTCGTCGTGAGCCTGAACGGCCTCACGGCGCTTTCGCTCGCGCTAGGCGTCGCGGCGCTCGCCGTTGCGGCTGCCCGGCAGAGCCTCGGAACTGCGCTCCGGCGCATGGCCGCACTCGACGGTTTCATGCTGATGGTGCTGGCGATGCTTCCCTTTTCGACGCCGGGAGAGCCGTTGTTCTCGGTCGCGGGACTGCCCGCCAGCCGGGAAGGCGCGCTCCTCGGAGCGACGATCCTCCTGAAAGCAAACGCGGTGGTGCTGATGATCCTTGCGCTGCTGTCGTCCATGGAGCCCGCGCTTCTCGGCCGGGCGATGAACCGCCTGCGCCTGCCGAGCAAGTTCGTTCTCCTGTTCCTCTTCACCCTGCGCTACATCGACGTTCTCGGGCGTGAATACCGGCGGCTGCGCACGGCCATGAAAGCGCGCGGATTTCGCATGCGGTGCGACCTGCATACGTGGCGAAGCGTCGGCTATCTCGTCGGCATGCTGCTTGTGCGCAGCATCGAGCGTTCGGAGCGGATCGTGGTCGCGATGCGATGCCGGGGCTTCAACGGCACGTTCCCCGCCCTTACCGAAAACGCCGCGCTTTCGTGGCGGGATGGAGCCTTTGCCGGACTGTCTCTCGGCGTCTGCGTCGGCCTCGCGCTCGTGCAGTGAATTTTTGGTTGTTCCACTCCCGCCGGGGGCAGCATAATTTAATGCGACACTCCAAACTGCACGAGAACCGGTTGGCTGCTGGTGCTCTTGAGGCGCCACAAGAGTGGATGAGCGCGCGCGGCGAAAGGGATCGAATGTATGCGCCAGAGCGCTAGTGGGAGCCCGGAACTTTTGCGCCTGTCCGGCGTGAGCTTCGCCTACGACAGGGAACGCCCCGTGCTTCGCGGCGCCGATTTCGTTCTCCATGCGGGCGAACGCGTCGCGGTGACGGGCCCGAACGGCGCGGGCAAGACGACCTTGCTTCACGTGATGGTCGGTCTCGTCAAGCCTTCGGCGGGAACGATGGAGGCGTTCGGCAAGATCAGGACGAGCGAAGGCGATTTCTCCGAAGTTCGTTGCCGCGCCGGCCTGTTGTTTCAGGACGCCGACGACCAGCTTTTCTGTCCGACCGTCGCGGAGGATGTCGCTTTCGGCCCGCTGAACCTCGGCAAGTCTCGCGCCGAGGCCCGCGAGATCACGCGCCGCACCCTCGCACGCATCGGACTTCATGGGTTCGAGGACCGGATCACCTACAAGCTTTCGGGCGGTCAGAAGCGCCTTGTGGCGCTTGCGGCGGTGCTCGCGATGGAGCCGGAAATTCTGCTTCTCGACGAGCCGACGGCCGCCCTCGATGCGGAGACCGAAACGCGTCTGGTCGACATTTTGAACAGCCTTCCGCAGGCGATGGTCATCGTCTCCCATGACCGCGCTTTCCTTGCGAAAGTCGCGAACCGATGGGTGAGACTTGAGGGCGGCACGCTTTTTTGCCCCGTTACGTGTTGACCTCACCTGATCGCTATCGGAGGAGCCGACAATGCGCACCGACGCGCGGCACGAATATTTTGGATCCATGAGAACGCAGATCGACCACCGTCCGCATTACTTTCAGAGCAAGTCGAGCCACGCGAGAACGCTCGTATCGCGTTTCCGCGACGGCGGAAGGCTGGGCGCGGTAGTCCTTTACTGTCTTCCTCCCCCGCCCGCGCGATAACGCAGTGGGTGTATCGGCGAAGGCGCCCGAATCCTTGTCCCACCATTCTATGCGGTGCCCGATGAGCGTGGTTAGAAGGACGGACTGGCAGCTGAAACGCTTCTTGATGTCCCTTATGTACTTGATCAGCCTCGTCGCCTTGCGGAACGAGTTGTTGCCCGAGTAGCCGTTCTTCTCGCGCATCCAGCGCGTGTACTCGACCGGCTGAGAGTCCTCAAATTCGTCCTTGCGCTTGTTGCAGACTTCAAGCGCACCCTGTTGATCCCGGTCCATTACCAAAGGTGCGATATCGATCTTGCAGTCGTCCGCGTAGGTGATGGTGACGCAGTAGTCGTAGACCACCGTCTTGTCGCCATAGCGATTGCTGTCGAGGAAAGCGCGTCCGAGCTCCCTCACATACTGCGCTGCGCTCCAGCCAACGATGGGGTGAACCTTGACGAGAAGGTCTGCGTCGAACTCTCCACCGTCCACCGGCTTTATGATGGTGCCGTGCGCCCAGGAGCCCTGCTCAATGAACGCAGAAATACGCGGCTCCCAGTCGGCGTCGCGTATGAAGGTCTTGATCGCGGTGATCCGGTCCTCCAGCCGATCAAGTCGAGTTTGATTGAGGTTAACGGTGTCCGAAAGGAAGTCTCTGAAGTCGCCGACAAGTTTCATTATATCACCCCAACATTGATTTAATTACAAATTTGCTTCCATGCAATGGACAATCGCAAGTTGCTGGGGATGAATTGGCAGAGTCGAAATCGTCATGTTGACCGTGGCGCCACCTAGCAAGACCTAGACGGGAGCTTAGCAGCTTTCCGTACAGTCCCTTTGTCTGGCAAATCGTCTAAATGCGGTTCTTTCCGTTTACATTCGCAAGCTTCGCAAAAACGCACAGCTCCCTTCACAAATCCCCGCAAATTCAGCCCTACCGTGAAAATTCGGTGGCGAATATTGTGTGATCCACAAGCAGATCACACGGGATTTCGCGAATGCGACTTGTCTTCAAGGCACCGTATACGGTCCCCGCAGTGACGAGCGAGACACCCCGATGGCCGGATTGCCCCGAAGGCTTCGCGCTCTCGGTCTGCCCTCGCGGCAGCGATTCCGACTGGCCTGAATTCGCGTCCCGCGAAGAGGCGGAAGATCGGTGCGGCAGATGCTTTCCAAGCGTCGGGGGCATTAATCTCCAACAAAGCAATACAGGGAAGTGACAACGACCATGCGGCAGCAGAAAACCTATACCGAACACCGTGACGAACTCCTCGCGCGCTATCCCGAAGGGCGTACGCCCGGCGGCGTCCTCGTGGACGACATCGTTCAGCTTCGGCTTCAGAACACCTTCGATACGCATCTCGACATCGCGCGCGCCATGGCGACCGTGATGCGCGCCGACATGGCCGCATACGATGCGGATTCGAGCAAGTTCACCCAGTCGCTCGGCTGCTGGTCGGGCTTTCATGCGCAGCAGATGGTGAAGTCCGTCAGGCGCCTGCGAGGCACGGCAAAGGGCACCTACGTGTATCTTTCAGGCTGGATGGTGGCGGGTCTGCGCAACCGTTTCGGTCATCTGCCGGACCAGTCGATGCACGAGAAGACGGCGGTCGTCGATCTGATCGAGGAAATCTATGTGTCGTTGCGTCAGGCAGACGAAGTGGCGATGAACGACTTGTTCAAGGATCTGCGCGCCGCTCGAAAGGCGGGGGACAAGGCCGCCGAAGAGAAGACTATCGCCGCCATCGACAGCTTCGAAACGCATGTCGTGCCGATCATCGCGGACATCGATGCGGGCTTCGGCAACGAACACGCAACCTACCTCCTCGCGAAGGAGATGATCAAGGCGGGCGCGTGTTGCCTCCAGATTGAAAACCAGGTCTCCGACGCAAAGCAGTGCGGCCATCAGGACGGCAAGGTGACGGTGCCGCGCGAAGACTTCATCGAAAAGCTGCGCGCCTGCCGTCTCGCTTTCGAGGAACTCGGCGTGAACGACGGCGTGATCGTTGCGCGTACCGATAGCCTCGGCGCGGGACTCACGCAGAAGGTGCCGGTTTCGAAGCATTCGGGCGACCTCGCCGCGGGCTATATCAAGTGGCTGAAGACCGAGCCGATCACCACGAAGAACCCGATCCGCGAGGGCGAGCTTGCGCTCTACCGAGACGGCGAGTTCGTGAAGCCGGTGCGTCTGCCGAACGGCCTCTTTCCGTTCAAGGAGAACACCGGGCGCCAGCGCGTTGTCGAAGACTGCATCGCGTCTCTCACCGAAGGCGGCGCGGATCTGCTCTGGATCGAAACCGACACGCCGAATGTCGACGAGATCGCGGGAATGGTATCCGAAATCCGCAGAGTCGTGCCGGATGCGAAGCTCACCTACAACAATTCGCCGTCGTTCAACTGGACGCTGAACCTTCGCAAGCAGGTGCGCACACAGTGGCTGGCCGAAGCGCGCATCGGCCTGGACGACTATCCGGAAGGCGCGGCGCTCATGTCCGCCGAATTCGACGACACCGATCTCGGGCGTGAGGCCGACGCGCGGCTCCAGCGCTTCCAGGCGGACATCGCGGCCCGCGCGGGCGTGTTCCACAATCTCATCACGCTGCCGACCTTCCATCTCACGGCGAAGAGCGTCGACGAACTTTCCCGCGGCTATTTCGGGCCGGAGCGCATGAAGGCGTATGTCACCACGGTGCAGCGCGAGGAAATCCGACGCGGCGTTTCGGCGGTAAAGCATCAGCACGAAGTCGGCTCCGACCTGGGCGACACCTTCAAGGAAATGGTCGCGGGCGAGCGCGCTCTGAAAGCGGGCGGCCATGCGAACACCATGAACCAGTTCGCGCCGGAATAGCCCGCCTCATGCCGGGCGTGTGATTGAGCATGCGCCCGGCGCCAAAAAACAATTCCCGAGGAAACTGTCCATGCGAGGAAACTGTCCATGACTGTCGCTGAAAAGCATCCGCCAGCCCCCGCCGGTGTCGTCGTCCACGGCGCGATGCGTCCCCGCTTCGACGAGATTCTGACGCCTGCCGCGCTGACCTTTCTTGCCGACCTGCACCGCCGTTTCGACAAAAGCCGCGTGGAACTTCTGAAGCTCCGCGCCGAGCGTCAGAAGCACTTCGATGCGGGCGAATGGCCTGATTTTCTCCCCGACACGCGTAACATCCGCTCGGGCGACTGGCGCATCCGCAATATCCCTGCCGACCTTCAGGACCGGCGCGTCGAAATCACCGGCCCGACCGACCGCAAGATGATCGTCAACGCGCTGAACTCCGGCGCGAAGACTTTCATGGCCGATTTCGAGGATGCCACGTCGCCCACCTTCCAGAACGTCATCGACGGGCAGATCAACCTGAAGGATCGCTGGGCGGGGCGTCTGGATTTCACCGACTTCGGCACCGGCAAGCGCTACGAACTGAAGCCGAACCCGGCTGTGCTGATCGTTCGTCCGCGTGGCTGGCATCTCCCCGAAGATCATATCGTGGTCGACGGCAAGGCCATCGCCGGGGCCTTTGTGGATTTCGGGCTTTACGCGTTCCATAACGCACGCACCATCGTGGCGGCTGGGGCAACGCCGGCGTTTTACCTGCCGAAGCTCGAAAGCCATCTCGAAGCGCGGCTGTGGCGCGACGTGCTTGCGCATGCGGAAGCAGCGCTCGGCATACCCTACGGCTCGTTCAAGGCGACGGTTCTGATCGAAACTCTGCCAGCCGCCTTCGAAATGGACGAGATCCTCTACGAACTGCGCGACCATATCGTCGGGCTGAATTGCGGGCGATGGGACTATATTTTCTCCTACATCAAGCGGCTCGGAAAGAATCGCCGCTTCCTCACGCCGGACCGATCCGCCATGGTCATGGGCAGCGCCTTCCTGCGAGCCTATTCGCTGCTCCTCATCAAGACCTGCCATCGTCGCGGTGCCTTCGCAATGGGCGGCATGGCGGCGCAGATCCCGGTGAAGAACGATCCGGCGGCGAACGAAACAGCCTTTGCAAAGGTGCGAGCCGACAAGGAGCGCGAGGCGGGCGACGGGCACGACGGCACCTGGGTGGCTCATCCCGACCTTGTGCCGGTGGCCATGGAGGTGTTCAACCGCCTGATGCCGACGCCAAATCAGCTTCATGTCTCGCGTGAGGATGTCGTCGTCACGCGAGAGCAGATGCTCGGGGTCCATGAAGGCAGCCGCACCGAAGCCGGGCTTCGCGAGAACATTCGCGTCGGCGTGCAGTATATCGAGGCGTGGCTGCGCGGGCGCGGCGCGGTTCCGCTCTACAACCTGATGGAAGACGCGGCCACCGCCGAGATCAGCCGCACGCAGGTATGGCAGTGGCTGCATCACGCGGCACCGCTGGAAGACGGCCGCCCCGTTACCAGCGCTTTTGTCGAGGCGGTGTTCGCTGACGAAATGGCAAAACTTCGCGAAACACTCGGCGCGGACGCCTTCGATGCCGGTCGCTTCTACGAGGCAGGCGATGTTTTCCTCTCGATGACGCTCGCGAGCGAGTGTCCGGAGTTTCTGACCCTTCCCGCTTACAGGCTGCTAGCCTGATCCGGATCGCATGCCGTCGAGCCAAGGGCCAGGCAGCGCACGGCCGGTGGCATGCGGCG
>NZ_JASGFR010000060.1:0-13357 GCF_047605405.1 Rhodomicrobium sp.
CCCCCCCCCCCCCCCCCCCCCCCCCCCCCCCCCCGCCCCCCCCCCATCTCTCTGAAATATAGCACGATTTCGGCGTACTCACGACGCAGAGCAGCTTCGACTACTCCTCGTGAACCGTCTCCAGCCATGCCCGGATGCTCCACATGGCTTCCTGACTGAGGATACCCTCGAATTTCGGCATATAAACACGGCCATCGCGGGTCGAGCCACCGCGAATACGGGTCAGAAACCACTCATCGCCGTCCAGCCCGGTGGGAAGGTAGCGCAAGTCCGGGGCAATACCCCCTGAAACCGCTCCAAGACCATGGCAGCGGGCGCAGTTCTGATTGAAGGCGGCGGCGCCGATCTCGATGGCTTTCGTATTGCCGCGATAGGGATTTTCCGGCAGCCACGCCTCGCCGAGTTTTGGCAGGTCCTTTGTGTCGACTGGCTGAGGAGCCATGTCTCCATGCGCTAGTGCTGTGCCTGTCGCGGCCGCGAGGAGAAGTGCGGCACCGCTCAGGATCGTCTTCAGCGTTTTCATCGTGTCAGGGCTCTCGCAGATACAATCGCGTGTTATGAGGTCGATGCTAGGAAGTATATGGCTGCGGCTGCGCTACAGACTGGGCGAATACCGTTCAATGTGCCGTATAGCGAAGTAACGGGGCACGCAAACACGCGTGTCGCGTCGCGCTTGACGGTCACTTGAAAGGCGATCATCGCCATCAGTTGAGGTAGTAGCCGACGCCTACGATGTAATCGCCTACTCGGCGGATGAACGAACGCTTGTGCTCCACCTTGTTCTCGGCACGATTGAGCCAGACGTAATCCACCTCGCCTGACCCTGCTGACTGGGCGATATTGATCATCTCGCGAACCAGTTCCTTGCCCTCGGCGTCTTGCATCGAAAGTGCATCCGTGCCGGTCAGCGCCGGATTTGCACCCGAGGCCATGTATCGCCCCTTCATGTCGAAGACGAAGACGTAGAGTTCCCGAGCGATAAAGCCGCCGTTGTTCCGGTCGTTGAAGGCGGCGAAGGCCCGCTGCGGTCCTTCGCGCTCAAGCAGGGCGACAGCGCGATCGAGAAGAACCTGAGCCTGTGCAGGCCCCATATTGTCGGACTGTGCCTTCAGATATGCCAGCAGGTAATCCTGCTCCGCCCGGTCGGTGATTGCGACATGGCGCATCCGGGTGCCCGGAACGAGTTTCGTGTTGTCTGAGATCCACTTCCTCAGCGTTTCCTCGTTCCAGACCAGGCCGGATGCCTTCAGGCCGTCGGAATAAACGAATGTCGGAAGCGACGCGGCCGGCCGCCCCACAATTCCGTGCAAATTCGGCCCGAAGCCGAGCTTGCCCGGATCAACTGAATGGCAAGCCTGGCAGCGGTGAAACACCTGCCGTCCGGCGATTTCCTCTACCGTTTCCGCCCCCGCGACATTCGCGGATACGAGAACGCCGACGATCGCCAGAATCGCACTGCTTTGACGTCTCATCTGCTTTTGCTATCCCCCAGAAACCCGTTCAGGCACCAGTCGGCGTTCATCGTAGGGAGCCGACTATTCAATTGATGCACGCGCATCATCGATTGCCTTGGGCGGCCGAAGCCGTCCCAAAGGCCGATTTGCCGATCAGCAAACGCCGCTCCGTCAGGGATTTGAAAATCGAAGCGAAGCGGCGCGGGTCGCGGGCTTTATCAGAAGAAGCCGAGCGCCTTGGGGCTGTAGCTGACGAGCAGGTTCTTCGTCTGCTGATAGTGGTCGAGCATCATGTGATGGGTTTCGCGGCCGATGCCGGACTGCTTGTAACCGCCGAACGCCGCGTGCGCGGGGTAGAGATGATAGCAGTTCGTCCACACACGGCCTGCCTTGATGCCGCGTCCGAAGCGGTAGGCGCGGTTGCCGTCGCGCGTCCACACGCCCGCGCCGAGGCCGTAGACGGTGTCGTTGGCAAGATGCAACGCCTCCGCCTCATCCTTGAAGGTGGTCAGGGCCACAACCGGGCCGAAGATCTCCTCCTGGAAGATGCGCATGCTGTTGTTGCCCTCGAACACGGTCGGCCGGACGTAGAAGCCCGCGTCGAGTTCGCCGCCAAGATGAGCGCGCTCGCCGCCGATAAGGCATTGCGCACCTTCCTGCTTGCCGATGTCGATATACGACAGGATCTTTTCGAGTTGCTCCTGCGAGGCTTGCGCGCCGATCATCGTGTCGGTGTCGAGCGGATTGCCCTGCTTGATGGAGGCGACGCGAGCAAGCGCGCGGTCGATGAACCGGTCGCGCAGACTTTCCTGCACAAGGGCGCGGCTGGGGCAGGTGCAGACTTCGCCCTGGTTCAGCGCGAACATCACGAAGCCCTCGATGGCCTTGTCGAAGAACTCGTCATCGGCGGCGGCAACGTCGTCGAAAAAGATGTTCGGAGACTTGCCGCCGAGTTCGAGCGTGACCGGGATGAGGTTCTGGCTGGCGTACTGCATGATAAGGCGGCCGGTCGACGTCTCGCCCGTGAACGCGATCTTGGCGATGCGGGGGCTCGACGCCAGCGGCTTGCCTGCTTCGAGGCCGAAGCCGTTCACGATGTTGAGCACACCCTTCGGCAGCAGGTCGCCGATGATTTCAGCGAGGACAAGAATGCCGACGGGCGTCTGTTCGGCGGGCTTCAGCACGACGCAGTTGCCGGCGGCGATCGCGGGCGCGAGCTTCCACGCAGCCATCAGGATGGGGAAGTTCCACGGGATGATCTGGCCGACGACGCCGAGCGGTTCATGGAAGTGATAGGCGACGGTCGTCTCATCCACCTGGCCGAGCGTGCCTTCCTGTGCGCGGATGCACGACGCGAAATAGCGGAAGTGATCGATGGCGAGCGGAATGTCGGCGGCGAGGGTTTCGCGGATCGGCTTGCCGTTGTCGACGCTTTCGGCATAGGCCAGCTTTTCGAGGTTCTGCTCCATGCGGTCGGCGATGCGGTTCAGAACGAGCGCGCGCTCGGCAACGGACGTATGGCCCCATCTCTCTGCGGCAGCATGTGCGGCATCGAGCGCGAGTTCGATGTCTTCGGCCTGCGAACGGGCGACCTGCGCGAAGGGCTTGCCGGTGATCGGCGTGATGCTTTCAAAATACTGGCCGCCGAGCGGCGCGCGCCATTCGCCGCCGATGAAATTGTCGTAGCGCTCCTTGAAGGTGACGATGGCTCCGGGCGTGCCGGGCGCGGCATAAAGCATGATGTCCTCCCTGTTTTCGAGGCCGGGACGATCGAGCGCCCCTGCTGCGGCGCTTAAACGCAGAGAGCGTGCCAAACTGCCAAGCTGTTGAAATATCGTAAATTCGGGACTTCTCGGCCGTCTCGCTGCGCTGTGGCATTTCGTTACACTGTACCAGAACGGGACAGCTCATGCAGAACACGCCGGACCGGCCGCGTCGAGCGACCGCGAGCCGTGCGGTGAGCCCGGTATGCCTTGCGCCTCGAACCTGGCGACCGGATCGCCCCACGCATCGGCGAAACCCGCCACGCGCTCCCGCTCCGCGACGCGTACACGTGCGCCGAGATCCCGCTCGCTGCCGCTCTGGCATACCCAACTCGCCCCCCTGCCCCGACCATCTGGCGACGCATTAGGCACATGCTGCAATTTCGTCACAGTTATACACACGGTGATATAACTGTGACAACTTGGTGTTCCCCTGAGCTGTATTGTCTCTAATATATCATCCTGGGCCTTGGGCACGGCGTTCACGCCGGGGGGGCCCAGATCGGATAACCTGGGGTTAGGGGCAACATTCATGACTATTTCCCGCTACGAGCGGGCGCACGGCAGTCTGGCCGGCGCTCCCGCAACGGGTTCGGCTGTTCGCGCACATGCCTGTTCGGCAAACGCGGACAGCCTTGGGCTGGCCGGTGCCATTTCGCAAGGGACGCTGATTGCTGCGGCACTCGGTCTTGCGCTCAACATGACGCTGACGGCCCCGTCGCTGGCGCAGGAGGCGCAGGGCGCCTCGGAGGAGGCTTCGACGCTTCCGCCGGTGGTGGTATACCAGCCGAAGACGGTGACGCCGGCTTCCGCGCCGCAAGCGCGTCGTGAGAACCAGGCGACGCCCGCAACAGGCGCTTCCGGCGACGAAATCGCTCAGGGCACAGGCGGCAACGGAACAGGCGGGTCTTCGGCGGCTGGCATTTTCAGCCTCGGCGGCATCAATCTCATGGGCGGCACGGTCGTCACCAACGAGCAGACCTGGACGTTCCAGAAACCGACGCTCGATCAGGCCGCCGCGCTCGCTCCCGGTGTTTCGGATTCGAACTCCGGCGGCACGCGCAACGAGCGGCTGCTCTTCGTGCGCGGCTTCGATCGCTATCAGGTGCCGCTGACCATCGACGGCGTGCGCGTTTATCTTCCCGCAGACAACCGGCTCGATTACGGGCGCTTTCTCACGGGCTCCGAGATTGCCGAAATCCAGATCGCCAAGGGCTACGCGTCCGTGCTCGACGGCCCCGGCGCGCTCGGCGGCGCGATCAATCTCGTGACGCGGCGCCCGACCAAGGAGCTGGAAGCCGAGATCGCGCAGACCTTCACCTTCGCGGGCGACGGCTCCTACAGCGGCTTCCGCACGTCGGGCTATGTCGGCACGAAACAGAAATATTACTACCTGACGGCGTCCGGCTCGATCCTCGACTCGAAAGGCTGGAAGCTCTCCGACGACTTCAAGCCGCAGAACGCGGCAAGCGAAGACGGCGGTTGGCGCAACAACTCCGAGGCGAACGACTGGCGCATCAACGTCAAGGCGGGCATCACGCCGAACGCGACCGATGAATATGCGATCAGCTATATCAAGCAGGAAGGCTCGAAGGGCGCCCCGTTCCACACCGTCAACGCGATCGGAAGCCAGCGCTATTGGGACTGGCCCGCATGGAACATCGACAGCGTCTACTCGCATACGACGACGCGGCTTGGCCAGTCGTCCTATGTGAACACAAAGCTTTACTACAACACCTTCGACAACGACCTGTTCTCCTACGACGATGCGACGATGACCACGCAGTCCAAGGGGTATGCGTTCCGCAGCTACTATCGCGACGTCGCCTATGGCGGTTCGGTTGATGCCGGCACCGACATCACCAATTGGGACACCGTGAAAGCCGCGTTCCATTATCGGCAGGACGAACATAACGAGCGCAACCGGAACTATGTCAACAGCGGCTGCCCGACCGGTCAGACCGCGCCATGCCTCGAACCCAATCAGCAGTCCATCGAGGACACCTACTCGGTGGCGCTCGAAAACACGTTCCACGCGACGTCCCGCATCGACGTGGTCACGGGCGGCAGCTATGATTGGCGTGAGCTTTCGAAGGCGCAGGACTGGACGCAGTCGACGGGTATCATCAATTACCAGCTCGCGGACAGCGATGCCTGGAATTGGCAGACGGCGGCGATCTACCGCTATTCCGATGACGCGAAGGTTTACGCAAGCGTTTCACATCGCACGCGTTTCCCCACGCTGTTCGAGCGCTTCAGTTCGCGTTTCAGCACCGCTGTTTCGAATCCCGGCCTTTCCCCCGAAGAGGCGACGAACTACGAAATCGGCTGGGCGGGCAAGCTGTTCGGCCGCGCCAATGTCTCAACGGCCGTTTTCTATAGCGACGTTTCGAACGTCATCCAGAATGTGACGATCGTTGGCGGCACGAACAACGGAAAAACCCAGTTCCAGAACGTCGGAGACGGCGAGTTCTACGGCTGGGAGGGCTCGGCGGACGTGAGCCTGACGAAAAGCCTTTCGGTTGGCGGCAATGTGACGCTTATCAGCCGCGACATATCCAACAACACCAATGTCGCCACCTTCCATCTCACCGACGTGCCGGACGCGAAAGGCATCGCCTATGTGAAATGGAGTCCGTTCGACGGCGTCACGCTGACGCCAAACGTCGAAATGGCAAGCACGCGCTGGACATCGAATTCCGCCGGGTCGCTGTACTACCAGATCGGGGCGTACACCATCGCCAACTTCTCGGCGGAGTACGAGTTCCGGCCCGGCGCGACGCTCCAGTTAACCGCGCGCAACCTCACCGACGAGAACTACTCGCTTGCCGATGGCTATCCTGAGCCGGGTCGCAGCTTCACGGCGGGCATGCGCATCAAGTTCTGAGCGCGAGCAAGTTCGGAGGGCCGCAACCCCGCGCGGTCCTCCGATACCCCTTTCCGCGAGCGGCTTCACGCCGCCGCAAAGCATGAAGGAACGCATCATGGATTTCCGGAAAACAAGACCCGCGAAGGCTGCCGCTTTCGCGCTCGCGGCGTCGCTGCTGTGCGGCCCCGCCATTGCCGAGGACGGGCCGTGCGAAGGCTTCAACTGGCCGCTCGCGACCGAACTCGGCTGGATGCAGGCGCCCGATGCTGGCACCGTAAAATCCGGCGGCGAGATTGCCGAGGCGCCCGCGAAAGCTGTCGCCCTCAAGCTGACACCGACAAAAGAGACGAGCTTTCCGGTGAAGCCAAGCATCAAGGCAGGCGCACTTGCGGACGACAGCTTTTCCGGCTTCTTCACGATCAAGGCCCTGCCGAAGAAGGCCGTCTATCAGGTGACGCTCTCCAAGCACGCCTGGATCGACGTGATACAGGACGGCAAATCGGCGGAAACCGTAGCCTTCACCGGCCGCGGAGAATGTCCGATTGTGCGCAAGAGCGTGCGCTTCGAGCTTTCGGCGGGGCCAGTCACGATCATGGTAGCCGGATCCGACGTCGAGACGGTGAAGGTCGCAATCCGCGAGGCGCAGGACTAGCATGAGCGCGAGCGGGCGGAGGAAGGTCTTTCGTGTTGGAGCGAGCGCGCTCGCTCTGTTCAGTGCGGCTGCCCTCTTCGCGGGTGTCGTCATTCACGATAGCCGCGCGCCCCGCGCCGCCCTCACCCGCTCGGCTCAGCTTGAAAAACTCGGCGGCGCGCTGTTCGCCGACCGCAACCTGTCCTTCAACCGGCGGCAAAACTGCGTGAGCTGCCATTCGCCGGATCTCGCCTTCACGGACCCGCGCGAGCTTGGCGTGGTTGCGGGCGCGGTCTCTCGCGGGGCGGACGGCCGCTCGCTCGGGGACCGTAACGCTCCGTCCGCGGCTTATGCCGCGTTCGCGCCGGCCTTCCACCTCGACGCAAACGGCGAGCCGGTCGGGGGTCTGTTCTGGGATGGTCGCGCGGCGACGCTCGAAGATCAGGCGGGCGGACCGCCTTTGAACCCCATCGAGATGGGTATGCCGGACAAGGCGAGCGTGGTCGGCAGACTGAAGGAGAATTCCGCCCATGTGTCGGCGTTTCGCGCTCTGTTCGGCGAGACGGTTTTCGATGATGACGAGCGCGCCTTCGCGGCCATGACGGCTGCAATCGCTGCGTTCGAACGCTCGCCCGCGATGTCGCCGTTCAGCTCGAAATACGACCGGGCGCGACGCGGCGAAGCCGTTCTCTCGGAACAGGAGACCGCTGGCCGCGATCTGTTCTTTTCGCGGGAGCGCGGAAACTGCGCGGCCTGCCATATGAGCAGCGACCGCAAGCCTGCCGAACGCGAGGTGTTCTCGAACTTTCGTTATTACAATCTCGGCGTGCCGGTGAACCGCACGGTGCGCGCGGCAAACGGCGCCGCGCCGGGCTTCGTCGACAAGGGACTTGCTGCGGGCGGTGCCGTCGCCGCCGATCCCCGGTTCGAGGGACGTTTCAAGACACCTTCCCTGCGCAACGTCGCTGTTACCGGGCCCTTCATGCACAACGGCATTTTCGAGGATTTGAGAACTGTCCTTCTATTCCATCAGCGATTTTCCGACCCGTTTGCGGCTGAACGGGCGGGCCGCGAGGGGGCCGGATTTGGCGAGCCGGAGGTTCCGGCCAACATAGCGCGTGGCGAACTCGCGTCTATCGGCAGGCTGGATGACCGCGACATAGACGCGCTGACGGCTTTCCTGAAAACGCTGACGGATAGCAGGCAGATCCGTTAGCCGCCTTCCGGTTTCGCTTTCTTCTGGCGGGGATGGGGTGCGCAATCGAGGTTCTCCGATCACTGCGCCATCACCCCCGACCGCAGTGTCGCCCGACTACGAGGCGCTACCGCGGATGCTTGCGATCTCGATCGACCATGCTCGTCGCGCGGGGCAGTTCAGTCTCCGAAGACCGCCTTGAGCAAATCGGATTGGCGACGCGCCATCATGATGTCCCGCCCTCGCACGCCGAGAGCTATGCGGGATGCGTCATCGGCGATGAGCGCGGTGCAGCTATCGACGATCTCCTCATAGCCGCACACCACGAGCCCGCCTTCGAACGGAGCGATATCCGGATCGCCCTTCTCTCCCTCGCTGACGACACATACGCCGTTAGCGAGAAGGTAGGAGACCCGCACCACCTCGAAAATGGCGCTTTCATAGAAGTGAAGGTTCAGCACCAGCTTTGCCCGCGCGATGACCGCATCGCGCTCGGCCCCATAGGCGCCGAACAAATGCACGGTCTTCAGCCCTCTGTCGCGCAAGGCCTCAAGAATGCTCTTTCGCCGGGGATTCAGCGACCCGTAGAACAGCACGTCGATATCCTTTTCCGGGGTGTTCGGAATCCGGGCGAGTCCGGGCGAGTAGCCGATCCCCAGCAGCCCGGCATTTGTAATCCCTTGCTCGATCAAGGCCTTCCGGTTCCGTATCGAATAGTCGAGGACCGGGAAGCGCCGCAGCAGTGACAGATAGCCCTCATTGATCCAGCCGCCGCCAGTGACGACCTGTTCGAAATTGACGAGGATGCTGTCGGCTGGAATGGTCACGCTGGACGCGTGCCGGAGGAGATGTGTGCCAAGGACGATTGGGATGCGTCCGTTAAACAAGAGGGGATCGCGAACGATGGGACACGACCCGCCCAGTTCCGCGAATGCCTCGCTGAGACCGAGCGCGAATTCGTCGAAGGTCTGGTGATGTTTGTAGCCCTCTGGCGTGACGACCCATAAGCAATGGCGGTCGCGATGCGCTGCCCATCCGCCGGCGAACGCTTGCGGGATAATCTCCGCTTGCGCGGGCGTCACCGGCGACGGTGTTGCTGCCGCGACCGGCGAGGCGGGCGCCGCCGCCGATGGGGCTGCTGGCGGGGTTGGCACGGGCGCCGACCAGCGGCTTTGTGCCAACCGCTTGCGCTCACGCCAATTCTCCCAGACATTCCGGTCCGCTGCCGTCAGTTCGACCTTTCGAAGCGACACCGACATCGCATCGATCATGCGGGGCATGCGCTGAAGCTCGGCCATGGGCACGGTGCTTGCCAGCGGCGCGGCGGCTGCGCTCGGAACAAAGGTCATCCGCTCGACAACGAACCGCGCGTCGCTCCACCCGAGATACCAGAACCAGTCCGTATAATAGAGCCAGCTGCGCTCATTGAAGGCCCGCACGTGGGTCGGATCCTGCCATGCGCCGTATGAGAGATCGTAGGGCACATTGATCTCGAACACCCCGCCAACCTTGAGCAGCTTCAGGCAATTGGTCATCAGCCTGACAAGGTTCGGCACATGTTCGAGCACATCATTGGCGATGATGGTGTCGAAAGTGCCCGGCCGCAGCCGCACGTCGCCGAACCTGTGCGTCTGCACCGTTACCCCGCCAGCATCCAGATCGAAGCTTGCCAGGTCTACCACCGCATCGGGCGACCAGCTGTTGTCGATGTCGATATTGAAAAAGTCGGCCCGATAGTCCTTGCCCGAGCCGAGATTCACGCGGGTTGGCAGGATGGAGCTGGTAGTCACGTTGATGGTCATGGCTTTGGAACCTGATTTCTTGCCTCCCGATCAGCGCGTCGGGCTATTACCTGAATATCAGTCCAACCCCATCCCAAGCTTGCAGCGCCAAGCCGCATCCTCCGGAACGGGCCTATAATGCAAGAGTAGAGACGCAGAGTCGACCCTTGTGGTTCGCAACGGCAGCTCGAATTTACTCAACCTATCGCGCCACCAGGTTTAATCGCAGTATTGGCCAAACCCTCAACCTGAGTTGATACTGGGTTTTATTGATACTTGCGCCAACCCTGCCGGACCAATAATTTGCAATTTTAGGTGGTTTACCTTTTCTACATCCTATCTATGGTAGAAGCGGCGTAGTCAGTACCGCTCAGAGTTGCTTCGTCAGCACGGCCCCACGGCCTTCAAGATCAAATTGCGTCTGTTGCAAAACGCCCACTTCGAGCGGCGTCGGCTGTCGCCAATTGCTTACGGGATTTGTCCAGTGATTTCACGCTGGCGGTTCCACTCACCGTTCGTACCAAGACGGCACAAAGCCAGAGCGCGCATGAAGTGGTTTCAAATCCGGCAGGAGGATACGTTGAGAAGACAACAAACACAGTTCGGAACTGCTTCCGAATCCCAGGCAACCTTGAAGACAATCGGGCTCTGCCTGATCGCCAAAAACGAGGCGCACTGCATCGAGCGTTGTCTTGCAAGCGCGACGCGCCTTGTCGACTTCATTCTTGTCGTCGATACCGGTTCGACCGATGGCACTCAGGATGTCATCCGCAAGTTTCTGAAAGACAACAACATCAGAGGCGTCGTCATCGAAGAGCCGTGGCGCGATTTCGCATGGAACAGAACGTTCGCGCTGACCGAGCTTCGCAAATACAAAGACATAGATTACTGCCTGATGATCGATGCGGACGAAGCTCTCGAAATCGAGGAAGGCGTCGACCTCGAGGGCTTCAAGCGCTCCCTCGATCGCGATTTCTATCAGGTTCCGACCTTCAATGGCGGGATCATCAATCAGCGTCCCATCTTGTTCAGGAACAACGTCGGGTTCAGATATCGCGGCGTCCTGCACGAATTTCTTGAATCGCCCGGCAAACATTGCACCTGGGGGGTTATAATAAAGGGCTTTCACAATCGGACGTTCTACGATAGCGCCCGCAACAAGAACCCTCTCAAATATCTCCACGACGCGGAGCTTCTGGAACGGACGCTCGTGTCAGAGCGCGACCCGTTCCTGATTTCTCGCTACACCTTCTATCTGGCGCAAAGTTATCGCTCGGCCGGAGAAAAGGCCAAGTCGCTCACCAATTATCTGAAGCGGGCGGAATTGGGGTTCTGGGAGCAGGAAGTTTTCATCGCGCTCCTGTCCGCAGGACGGCTCATGGAAGAACTCGGCCACAGTGAAGCCGACATTCTCACCACCTATCTGCGCGCATTCAACGTCTGCCCGACTCGCGCCGAATCGCTGCATGCGGCGGCGAGGTACTGCCGCGTGAACAACAAGTTCCACCAAGGCTACATGATCGCCCGTCAGGGGATCGACATCAAGAAGCCAGAAGGGGCGGCCCTTTTCGTCGAGCCTTCGGTTTATACATACGGCATGCTCGATGAATACTCGGTCCTGGCCTATTGGGCCGGCCATTATTCCGAGTCCCTGGAAGCAAACGAGAAGCTGCTTCAATTGAAGGAGTTGCCCGAGGGCTACCGGGAGCGCATCGAGCGCAACGCCCAGTTCGCTCGCGAGAAGATACAGGAAGCGAACCTCCAGAAAGTGTAAGCGCCGTGGTTGCCGATGCGATGCAACGGCAACCAACTCGGGTTCTTCGTCACCTAGCCGCGACTGCAGTCCAATCGTTCTTTTTGACTGCAGTCGCGTGAGCAATCCGCCCTCCCCCGCTTCGAGTAGATCCGAGCCGCCCGGTAAGTCGACTGTCCAGAGTTGCCGGCTGTCTGTCGGTACGCAAGGGCCGACGAGGATCAGGGCATCACCACTGCCCCGGACATCGGAAGCAGCGCCCGCCTTTCCAGTCATGCTTGCGCAACGTTTCAGCAGGTTCTGCCGCAGGGTCGATCGCTTTCGACGTCTCACGGCTCGCCGGCCATGACAGCGCGCCCCGGATCCGGTTGTGGCCGAGTGCTCCTGTAAACAGTCCCCCTTCCCGAGCCAGCCAAGCCCAGTGAGCCGGCCGCGGCGGCAACCAGGTTCAGCTGGTACAGCTTCCAGAGGATGAAAGTTGCAATTCCTAGGCTTTTCTGCGCCCCACACAGCATATTATTTTTCTATCCAAGGTAGCGTTATTCATACAAATACAACTAAGCAGTATTATTGATGTCATCGTCAGTAATCGACACGCCTATATTGTTCGCGCCAAAATACGTATTGGTTGCGCACAATTCAACAGAAGGTGAAGGTGATGGCAGATCAATTGATAGAAGTCTCTGGTCGAGACATACTCGGCACTACAGAGTACGTTTACTACTTTGACGGTGAAAATTTTACACTGCTTGGTAGTACAACAGTTACAAACGCCGCCGTTGATTTGGCGACGGGCACTCTCCTCACGTCACAGTATAAGGTCATCGTTGCTCTCCCAACGGGAGGCACCGCAGCCAACGTCTTCGTGTTCAATCAGCTCGGGACAGCCCAAACACAAGGAAATCCCGCAATAAGCGGGCAATTCGACGTTACGCTTCTGGACACCGGCGTAACCGGCGCCACGGGCGCTACGGGCGACACCGGTGCTACCGGTGCTACGGGTGCAACGGGCGACACCGGTGCCACAGGTGCCACGGGTGCGACAGGTGCAACTGGAGCCACGGGTCCCACGGGCGACACCGGTGCAACGGGTGCTACAGGTGCAACCGGTGCCACGGGTCCCACAGGCGACTCCGGTGCAACGGGTGCTACAGGAGCAACCGGTGCCACGGGTCCCACAGGCGACACCGGTCCCACGGGCGCCACCGGAGCAACCGGAAACACGGGTCCCACGGGCGACACCGGCCCAACGGGTGCCACCGGAGCGACCGGAAACACGGGTGCTACAGGCGCAACCGGTGCAACTGGAGCTACGGGTGATACCGGTGCAACAGGCGCTACGGGTGCCACAGGTGCTACGGGTGCAACTGGCGCTACCGGCGCGACGGGTGATACCGGCGCAACCGGAGCCACAGGGGCTACCGGTGCAACGGGTGCAACGGGTGCCACAGGTGCTACCGGCGATGCCGGTGCAACGGGCGCAACCGGTGCTACGGGTGCAACTGGCGCTACCGGCGCAACTGGAGCCACGGGTGATACCGGCGCTACCGGTGCTACCGGTGCCACAGGCGCTACCGGCGCAACTGGAGCCACGGGTGCAACAGGTGCCACCGGCGCTACCGGTGCAACTGGAGCCACGGGTGATACCGGCGCAACGGGTGCAACCGGTGCCACAGGCGCAACGGGTGCCACAGGTGCTACCGGCGATGCCGGTGCAACGGGCGCAACCGGTGCCACGGGCGCGACGGGTGCAACGGGAGCCACAGGTGCTACCGGCGCAACCGGTGCAACTGGAGCTACGGGTGATACCGGCGCAACGGGCGCTACGGGTGCTACGGGTGCCACAGGTGCCACCGGCGCGACGGGTGCAACGGGAGCCACAGGTGCTACGGGTGCCACAGGTGCTACCGG
>NZ_JASGFR010000061.1:0-12776 GCF_047605405.1 Rhodomicrobium sp.
ACCTAATTTGCACGAATACACTAATATCGAAAAAACCCTTATGAATCAATGGTTTACACCAAAATAACTAGCGCTAATTAGGTTAAATTAGCGCAAACGGACAAAGGATAACAAAAACCCCGCCGAAGCGGGGTTGTTTTATTTCACGAGCGCGTACCAAGGCTTTTTCGAACCTCGTTTCGCGGTGCGATCCGTCACCCGGATTCGACGGTCGCGGAGCAAAAGGGCGAACACCTCGTCGCGTTCCCTCGTCGACAATTTCCCGAATTTCTTTCGCCGTTGACGGGAGATTTGATGCTCGGGAGCGCCTTCGTCTCCGCACGTCTCAAGATATTCGCAGACCGCATCGCACGCTTTTTCGATGTCGGTCTTCCCGATGTTGCCCTCGAACAGTTTCGCCATCCGGGCCTGATAGAAGAAGACGTAGTCGCGCGCCCATTCGAGATGCCTCGGCCTGATCACGTCGCAGTCGTCGCTCACCGCCACGATAAGAGACATCCTCATCGCGATCTCACGCGTTCGACCGTAGAGTTCGGCCATGCCGCACGCGTCGAGCCGATCCATCTCCCGGCTCACAGCCTGTTCCATCTCGGCAAGGATCGGCCCGCATGCCTTCGAGAAGGGGACGAGGACCGGCTCAGGCGCGAATGACGGCTCGACCATCGGCCGCATGCCGTCATCATCGTCGCCTCCGATCTCCCATGCTTTCTGCCGCGCCCATCTGACGACGCGCTTCGGCAAGGCGCTATCATCGACCTCACGACTCGACTGCCGTCCGAGCGGACTTTCGACAATCAGGAAGCGGTTGAGGAAGCCGTCGAGGATGTCTTTCTGGCCGAGCGCATCGTAGAAGCTCTGAGGTGTGGTCATGCCGAGGAGCGTCAGGGCGGGTCGCACCACCTTCGCGTTGTTCTGAGCGTCCGCCTGCTCTTTCGTCATGCCGCGCGTGCTGTAGCCGTTCGTCTGCCACATCCCGTCGAGACGGCCGAACACCTCCATCAGCGCGCTTTGCGCCTCGGACTTGTTGGCGTTTCCCGCCCCGCCGCGCGCCGATGACAGGTAGCGACCGAACTCGTCGGTGATGCAGATGTGTCTCGGCTTAGTCAGGAGCGTCGAGAAGACACCGGCCTCTGACGCGTAGTTCTTCGGGCCGGTGAGGGTGTCGAGACCGGCCTCTGTCAGAAATTCTTCGATGACTCGCTTGGCGTGCTCCTTGCCGCCCGCCGTAGGAGCCAGATTGAGGAAGTACAGGCTCGTGAAGTTCTTGCGGTTCGTCGACCAATGTCGGCCGAGCACGACCGATCCGAAGGCGAGCGCCGCCTGTACGGCGAACTGCGGCTGCGGCTTGATCGCCGTGGCGTTGTAATAGTCGACGACCTCTTGCAGCACGCCGGGGATGCTCAGGACGTGATCGGGGACGCCCTCGCGCTTGAGCATGGTGTAAGGGTCTGCATCTTGACCGCTCGACGGCGCAGGAGGGCCGTCGAGATCGTCGAACATCGACATGAGCACCTTCGCGCTCGGCGGCGCTGGTGGGCCGTCCTCGTCCTCAAGCTCGTCGATGGTCTCGTAGAGGGCGCGGTCGTTCGCCTCGGCAACGATGGTGCGCATGGTGACGAGTTCCTCCCGGTCGAACTTGAAGCCCCGCCATTGGGCGAGGTTCTTGGCGCGGTTGTAGCCGTATCCGCGCCGCGACCATTCGTCGAACAGCTCCCATGCATCTTTGATGAGGGCCTTGTCGTCGGCAAATTCGTGTTTGAGCGCCATTCCGACGCGAACCCATGTCTCCCGGTCATCGGCCCAATCCGGTATCGCGTCGAGATAGTCGCGGGCCTCGTCGATGGTGAGGTTCAGCGGCTCGGAATTTTCATAGAAGCCGGTGCTTTCGCCGCCGCCGACCAGATCATCGATGAGGTCGGCCGAGATTCGCGGTATTCCGTGCTTCAGATCAGGTTCGAGCACCCATCTGTAAGCCTTGCCGGTGTCGGGATGGATGCTCGGCGGCAAAACGACCTGTTTTCCGGTCCCGAACAGCTCGATTTCCCATTCCCAATGCTCTTTACCGTCGTCGCCGGTGAATTTGTGCTTGCTGTGGGCGAGTTTCTTGGATCGGAAGGCGTCCTCGGTCAGAAAGTGGAAATGGCGCGAGGCTCCGCCCGATCCCGACTGCACGCGCGGCAGTTCCTTCAAATCCACGCCCGGAATCAGCTCGTCGAGGCGATCCAGAGCCTCGTCTTTGGTCTCGGGAACCCGGATATCGAGGTCGATGGCATGCAGTACAGTCCTTCGACCTTCGACGGCTTCCCGAGCCGGATTCCGAGGTTCTGACCCTTCCGATAGAGCTTCCGCAACTGGTCGAACGTGTAAACCGGAGCCTCGGACCAACCGTCATTCGCAGGTATCTTCGACTTAGGCCGTAGTAAATGACGGCGAAACCGGCCTCGACGAGAGGTTTGACCTCCTCGATCATTCGTCATACCTCGATTTTTGTTGACGATAGCGAGCCTGCGCCCGCTCAACCGAAGTTGATGTACGGGGTAAGCTTCTTGACGGTCAGCGTAGAGCCGGAAGCCAAAGGTAGAATCCGAGCCTCGATTCGGCCGTCTCGTTTCCCTCTGACTAGCCATTTGGCCACTGGTCCCTACGCGCCGTTTCGACGACACGTGTCACTTGAAACGGGTTACGTCAAGTTTTATAGGGGAGCATACGTGGCGCTCATGACGATCCTGGAACGCTGCTCTATATTAGTCCCTGCTCGATCAATGCATGTGACACGTTATAATTGACATATTGAGGCATCTCTTCTATGCCGCTTCCGGTGTGACAACGGAGAAGACCCGATGCAAGAAGGCCCAGCTGAGAGGGACGATCCTCCCCACAAAGCCTTCGCCAAGCGTTTCGAAGACGTCTGCGAGAACCATCCGGCAGTTCCGGATTTTTCAAGAGGGCGCTATCGCTGGATTCGCGATGAGCTCGAGGCTCGGTTCGGCATAATTGTCGGGCGAGAGACCGTTCGGAAGTGGCATACCGGGGAAACCATCCCGCGAAACGACAAGATGAAGGCGCTGGCCGAGCTTCTATCGGTGGATTACGGGTGGCTTGCCTTCGGGATAAGACCCGAACTCGATATGGAGAAGCGGCCCGCGCGCGTCCTCGCAGAAAGTGCCGCTGCCAATCTCATCGCAGGCTTCATCCAGCTCGCTGGCGGCCATTGCGCCTTCCCCGAAGCGGATGAGCCAAGCAGCTTCGTTGACGTCTACGCCATCCTCGGCAATCGCCAGCGCGCGCTTGCCATAGCTCTCGCGAAGCTGCAAGAGAACGGAAAGCTTCGCTTCAGCGTGACGAATGAATATGCGAAGTGTACCGTGATCGGCGTTGTTCAGACAGGCATCGGTTCAATCGACATGTACGTGATACCGCCGCAGCTCATCGAGCGTCACGGCGTCCTCAGAGGTCCATCAACCGATATTGAGGCCGAGGACAAGAAGGCGAAGGGTATCCTCATCGGGGGTGTTACCCTGTCGAAGATCGTCGATTTCAAAAGCGATTTCGCTCGATCCCTCGCAAATTGAGGTACATTTGAAGGTGCGATGCATGGAGTAGCTTAAAAAATGAAGCAAAAACAGGTAGTTAGAGGCTATTTCCCGTTGCGCCGAGGTCAACGGGAAAAGCCCTAAACCGCATGCCTGGCGCGGGACGCTGACCCTCGGAAATAACGCGGCGGCGAGAACCCGCAACGAGGGGTTGAGATTCGGGATCTCTGACATGATGCCTTTCCCGCAACCGCAAAAGCCCCCGTAAGGCACGGGGCTTCCGTGCCGGGAGCGGTGTGACGAGCGCGGACTATGGATCGCTCAGAGCTGGTAGCGGATCTGGTCGCCCCAGAAGCGTTCGAGCTTCACCGAAATCTGATTGAAGTGCTTGAGATCGGGCACCGAGACGCCGCCAACCTTCTCCAGCATATTCAATTGCCGTTCGAGCAGGCGGTTTACCATCTCGGAAATGGCCTTGCCCTTGTCGGTCAGCTTCACGCGCACGGAGCGCTTGTCTGTGCGGGAACGCTGGTGGTGGATGTAGCCGCTTTCCACGAGCTTCTTCAGATTATAGGATACGTTCGAGCCGAGATACAGGCCGCGGGTCTTCAGTTCGCCAGCGGTGAGTTCGACGTCGCCGATGTTGAAGAGCAGGAGGGCCTGCACGCTGTTGACGTCGGTGCGGCCGACGCGCTCGAACTCGTCCTTGATCAGGTCGAGGAGAAGACGGTGCAGCCGCTCGATCATGCGCAGCGTCACCAGATAATTGGATTTCAACGACTGGTCGTCCGGCTGGACGCGTACGAAATCGGCGATCATTGGCCAACCATCCTGAGTTGCATAAGGGCCTGCGGACAACCTAGAGGCGATCCGTAAAAATCACCTTAATTGTAGCAACTTTTACGAGAAATATTGCAAGGCAATGCAATCGGAGGGGTGCACAACCGGTTTACTTCGAGGGTTGAATTTTAACGATGTGCTCCTTTGTCAAAGGGTGCCGTCGAGAAGGCAGGCAGTTTACGACGACGATCCGGCGTGACCTCGCAAGGTGCGCCGTGCGCCTTTCCTTTCGCGGATCGTTGTCGTCAAACTTCGCCTAATGCGGCGCGGGAGCGGCGGCGCGGGCCTTGCTTTTCTTTGTCGTCTCGCCTTTGACGGAGGCAGCCTTTTTCGCCTTGGGCTTTTCGTCCGTCGCGGCGGCGGCCTTTGGAGCCTTCGACGCGGCTTTCTTTGCGGAAGCGGCCTCGACCTTCGCCTCGGCCTCATTCTTCTGGGCAGCCGCCTCTTCGGCCTCTTTCGCCAGCCTCAACGCACGGAGCTTTGCCATTTTCTCAGCGCGCAGCCGAGCGGCGGCCTCGATGTCATGCCGGACGGCCTGATCGCGCTTCTGAAGGGCTGCAAAGCGATCGGCGGCTTTCGTTTTCGTGGATGAGGCCATCAGAAATGTCCTTGTTCCTTGCTTCTCATGCAAAACCGTACCGGTCGGCGCGATCGCGGGCTTTGACCGCTTGCGGCATGCGGCGTGGCTAGGACACGCACAGGGACGCACGCCTCGCGCCGAAGTTTCGCGGCAAGCCGGATTTTCGGGCTGCCACGTTTAACGACGTTCTTTATTTGGTGTCTCGACGCCTCATTCGCAAGCGGCGAGGGTATGTAAATTCGCAGATGACCGCGCGCGCGCGCCTGCCGCGCACGATCCCGCGAAGAAACAAAAGAACCTGAGGTTGTCGCCTTCCACATTTCATGCGCGGTTAACCGACATCAACTGATGACAAAATACATCGAAGACTACGCCCTGCTTGGGAACGGCGGGAGCACGCAGGCATTTGCGCGGAAACGTTTCATAGCGCGAGGCGGGTTGACTCCAGCGCTGTACTCGCAGCCGACCTTACGCCGCGCGGATACTGTCGACCGCCATTGTTGGCGGGACTGAAGCTTTCGAGCCGAGCGACGAGAAACGGGCGCCCCAAAAAGAGGGCGCCACGCCTTGACCGGCAAGTTGACTTTCCGTTCAAAAGGCCGGATATAAGCCGCTTAGCGTTTGATACGTGACATCCGCGCGACCTAAGGCCCCCTCTCATTCGAGAAACCAAGTCCGCCGACCTTGACATTCAGGTGACGCGGCGCCGATCGGTGCGCTTACAACGATAGGGAAACCATGGTCTACGCCGTTATTCGCACGGGCGGAAAGCAATACAAGGTTGCGCCGCAGGACGTGCTTCAGATCGAGAAAATTGAAGGGGCCGCAGGCGATTCGGTGAACTTCGCTGAAGTTCTGGCGCTTGGCGGCGAAGGCGAGCCGAAGTTCGGCGCGCCGCTCGTCGATGGCGCGGCGGTCGCCGCCGAGATCGTCGAGCAGGGCAAGGGCCCCAAGGTCATCATCTTCAAGAAGCGCCGTCGCCAGAACTCGCGCCGCCGCAACGGCCACCGTCAGCTTCTGACGACCGTGCGCATCATCGACATCCTGACGGATGGCAAGGCACCCGTTAAGGCCGCCGAAGCCACGCCCGCGGAAGAAGCTCCGAAAAAGGCCGCGAAGGCGAAAGCCGCTCCGGCGGAAGGCGGCGAGGAGGCTCCGAAGAAGCCCCGCGCCAAGAAAGCGGACAAGGCCGAGTAATCGCGGCGCAAGATATAGAGGCACAGGACAATGGCACATAAAAAAGCAGGCGGTTCGTCCCGTAACGGCCGCGACTCCGAAGGCCGCCGCCTCGGCGTCAAGAAGTTCGGCGGCGAGAAGGTCATCTCCGGCAACATCATCCTTCGCCAGCGCGGCACGCAGTGGCATCCGGGTGAGGGCGTCGGCCTTGGCAAGGACCACACGATTTTCGCGATCCGCGAGGGTGTCGTGGAGTTCAAGGCGAAGAGCAACGGCCGGACCTTCGTCTCGGTCGTCGACGCGGGCGAATAAGGAAGCTCTGGCGGATCGCGGCAAAGCCGATAGTTTCGCGCCAAGGGCTTCATGCAAATAACGCGGTCGGCGGCTCGTTCCGCCTGCCGCACACTGACCCGGCTACGCCGAGCGCGCGAACCCTGCGCCGAGGCGTCCGCCCGAGGAAAGAAACCTTGCGCCGCCGCGGCGCTTTCCGCTCCGGCGAGCAAGCCGCATTTGTGAGGGGCGGACGAGATGAGCAATCGGTTACCGTTGATCCGGACTGCCGGCGAGTTGCGCAAGACCGTTGCGGGCTGGCGCAAGCGGGGCGAGAAGGTTGCGCTCGTGCCAACCATGGGGGCCCTGCACGAGGGGCACCTGTCGCTTATCAGGCTCGCCAGGAAGCTCGCGGATCGCGTAGTGGTTTCCGTCTTCGTCAATCCGACGCAATTCGCGCCTCACGAAGACTACAATTCCTATCCGCGCACCGAAGAGCAGGACTGGCACAAGCTCGCAGCCGGCGGTGCGGACGCGATGTATGCGCCGAACGTGCATGAAATATATCCCCCGGATTTCGCGACACGCGTCGAGGTGGCAGGCGTCACGCAGACACTCGAAGGCATCTCGCGGCCGCATTTCTTCTCGGGCGTGACGACGATCGTCGCGAAGCTCTTCCTCCAATGCCTGCCCGATGTGGCCGTTTTCGGCGAGAAGGACTACCAGCAGCTGCTCGTCATCAAGCGCATGGTGAAGGATCTGAATTTTCCCATCGTCATCGTGCCTGGCCCGATCCTGCGCGAGCCGGACGGTCTCGCCATGTCGTCGCGCAATGTCTATCTCGATGCGCGCGAGCGCGGGCTGGCTCCGCAGCTTCACGCCGTGCTCGCGGACATGGCGTCCGATCTCGTCGCCGAGCGTGAGGTGGAAGAGACGCTGGCGCAGGGGCAGGCGCGGCTGGAAGGCGCCGGGTTCCGTGTCGACTATCTCGAAATTCGCGATGCCGAGACGCTGCTTCCGCTCGAAGGCGTGGTGCGTCAGCCTGCGCGCGTGCTCGCGGCCATCTATCTCGGCCGAGTTCGCCTCATCGACAATGTCGCCGTCATCCCCGAATGATGCGGCCGATCCGATGCGGCTTCATGCAGGACTTCGTCCATCTGTCGTGAAAGGCTGAAGCTGGCACCGCGGGCAAACTTGCGCGTCTGAAACGCAGTACTGCGGGAGCACCCGCCCCGATTGAGGGCGTCAGAAAAAGCGGCGGCAAATCACACGCAAGCTCGCGATTCGCCGCTGCGGAGGCATTACCGACAGCCCGACTATTTCTTCTTGTCGCTCTTGCCTTCTTTCTTTTCGGCGTAATAGGGCGAGGCAATCTCGCGGCTCGCATCGGCCACCACGTCGCCATCGAACAGCTTCACCGAAAGGCTTCCGCCGAGTTGCTTCGCTGCCGCCGCGAGGTAGCCTTCGGCGTAAGCCTTCGCGTTTTCCACGCTGTCGAATTCATAGAAGCCGCCGATGCTGTGGGTGTTGATGCCGGAGAGCCATGTCTTGCTCTTCAGCCCCTTTTCCTTCTTCATCGCGACGTTGATGGCGGGCCAGTCGATGTCCTTGAACGGGATCGCAACCTGAATCTCGGCGTACAGGTACACTTTCTTGATGCTCACGGGGGTTCTCCTTTGGGTTAAAACGGTTCCTTGAACGGGCGCAGGTCGAGTTCATGCGTCCAGGTGCTGTCGTGTTGGCGATGTAACGTCCAGTAGGCATCCGCGATTGCGTCGGGCTCCAAAAGGCCGCCCTCGCCCTTGGATTCGACGTAGGCGGCGAATTTTCCGCGCGCATAATCGCCGTCGATCACACCGTCGACGATCACATGGGCGACATGAACGCCTTTCGGGCCGAACTCGCGCGCGAGCCCTTGCGCGACCGCACGCAAGGCGGCTTTCGCCGAGGCGAATCCGACGAATGGCGGCCGAGCCCGAAGCGATGCCGTTGCGCCCGTGAAGATCAGGGTTCCCTTGCCGCGCGACGCCAGTCGCCGAACGGCCTCGCTCCCGAAAAGGAAGCCCCCGAAGGCGTTCTGCTTCCACAGGGATTCGAACGTTTCGGGGGATGTTTCGAGCAGCGGGAGCGCGATGTTGTTTCCGACATTGTAGACCGCGAGTTCGAGCGACTTCTTCTTGTCCGCAAGGTCAAAAAGGCGTCGCACGTCGGCTTCGCGCGTAACATCGGCCACCACAGGCGTGGCGAAGCCACCAGCAGCGCTTATGGCGCCGGCGATGGCCTCAAGCCGCTCAAGAGTTCGTCCGGCGATGAAAACGTGAAGACCTTCCGATGCGAACCGTCTCGCCAGCGCGGCACCGAGCCCTTTCGGCGCGCCGACGCCCGCGACAACGGCCACGCCTTGCTTCGATCTTTTCTTTGAAACCTGTTTCGCCATTAAAAGCCTTCCCTGGGCGCGGCTGCCAGCCTGCGCCCGGGATTTGGGGTCGATTGCAGCGGCTGCCACCCGAGGCAACCGGCTCTGTTTCGGGGGCGATACCCGCGCTATTCCCGGCCGAAAACGAGGATGAAATTGTTGGTGGGGAGATCGAGCCGCTGCTTCAGAACGATCCCGTGCTTACTTGCCGCCTTTTCGAGATCGCGCACATCCTTGAGGCCCCATTCCGGCACTTTCGCCGCAAGGATTTCCTTGTCGAACTCTTCGTTCGAGGCTGTCGTATAAGCCCCGTCGATCTTGAACGGTCCGTAGATCGCCACGAAGCCGCCCGGCTTGAGGGTGCGCGCGGCGAGCGCGGCGATCCCGTCGGCGATGGAGACGGGCGCAACCTGAAAAATGTTGATGACGAAGATGACGTCGTAAAGCGGCTCCCGCGCCTCGGGCCACGTCGCCGGGTCGGTGAGATCGATCTTCACCGGATCGAGAACGTTCGCGTTACCGGCTTCGTCCCGATTCCGGCGGATCGTCGGGAAGACATCCGTATCGTAATCGGACGGCTGGAACCGAAGCCCCGGAAAATTCGGCGCGAAGAAATTGATGTGCTGACCGCTCCCGGTAGCAAGCTCCAGAACATCGCCGGAAGCCGGAAAAAGGGTCTTGAAAGCATCGAGGATCGGACCGCGATTGCGTCTCCCCGCCCAGGCCACGTAGGGGCTTAACGGATAAGGGTCGATCGGAGGCCTGTCTTCGGGAAGTGTCATGAAACGTCCTTTCTCTGGAAGGAGGGGAGGGGGCTTTTGATTTCCGCGCGAGCCGATACCGCATCAGGGGGCTGCCAGAAGCTCCTTGAGATAGCCGTCGACGGTCTCGCGATAGGCGCCTTCGGTTCCGAAAAGCGCGAGGTGGCCCCAGTCGGAGGCGACGAGCTTCAGTTCGCTGTTCGGAATCAGGGCCTGCTCGGCGGCGACGTCTTTCAGCGGGAAGAAGGCGTCGTTTTCGATGGCGATGACGAAAGTCTTCGCTGTGATCCGGGCAAACGCTTCCTTCAGGCTGCCGCCAGCGTTACGGCCGACATCGTGATCGCGCCATTTCCGGGCGAGCAGGATGAGGTTGTTGGGATCTTGCGGCAGGAAGTGCGCTTCGACGAAGCCGCGCAGGAAGTCCTCGGCGGATGAAAAGCCCAATTCAAGCCATCGCTCATGCGTGTAAAGCGCGGGCGAGAAACCTGAAGCGGCAAACAGGTGCGCATGGCGGCGGAGGCCGCGCTGCGCGGCGGCGCCGTCCGCGTACCACCCGCCATCGAAGGCCGGATCGCTGGCGATGGCTTCGATGAATGTGTCCACGAGAAGCTTGGTGTATGGCGTGCCGCGGCCCAGTCCGGCCAGGGGAGCGGCGCGTTTCACCGCGTCAGGAAAGCGGATGGCCCATTCATAGGTCTGCTGCGCGCCCATCGAACCGCCGAGCACGAGGGAGAGCTTTTCGATGCCGAACGTTTCGGTGACGAGCTTGTGCTGCGCACGCACATCGTCGCCGATGGTAACGCTCGGGAAAGCGGCGGCGTTGAAGGGGATCGGCGTATTGCTGGGCGAACTCGAAAGGCCGTTGCCGATCTGGTTCACAAGGATGATGAAATAGCGCGCCGGATCGAGTGCGCGTCCTTCACCGATATAGGACTGCTCCAGAACCTTATTCGTGCCCGAATACCAGGTCGGAAAAAGGATCGCGTTGTCCTTCTTCGCGGACAGCGTTCCAAAGGTTGCGTAGGCCAGTTTGAGATTTCTGAGCTTCCCGCCGTTTTCGAGTTCGAAATCGCCGATATCGGCGATCTGGAACGGCCCGTGAATATCTTGCGAGTAATAGCTTTCCGCCACCTGCTTTTGCCCCGGGATAAGCAGCCCGCAACGCATTCCCGGAGGGAAGCCGCGGCCGCATGTCTAGTATGCCGATTAATATTATGAACAAAATGCCGCGCATCACAAGGTCGCGATAGCGAAAGCAACGCGGCTACTCTGGCGATCTTCGGAACACGATTGCGGTCGCGTGTATGCCATGGAACGGAGCAAGCCTTCCGCCAAAATGCCGCTTTTGAAGAAACGCAAGCTCCCGCGAGAGCCGAAGTTGGCGGCGATCACGAAAAATTTTCTCAAAGGGGGCGTTCGGGGTCGGCGCGCGATCGGCCGCGCCTCCCAGGCACCGCTGCCTCACATCTCGAAGCGTCGGAAACGGCGAGGTGGGCTCTTTTCGTCGCCGGAGATCAGGCCATGGAAGCGGCAGTCAAAGAGCTATTGTTCTATCTATTGGTCGTCTAGGTTGCGTCATAATACCCGTTAATCATAATATAAGTTGTATTTACAACCTAGAGGCGTGACTATTTGCCAACATTAGGGCAAAACTTCTACTTTAAAGTGCATAATAAATTGCTGCGCATAGGAGACTCTGATCTTTTTTTCTCGGGATCGCATAGGCCGCATTCGCCTGAAGCATGACTGGCAATGCCCGGCGCCCGGCGAAATCTTTTGGAGAAAGTCGATGTTAAACCAGAAAGTGCAGATACTCAGCACTCTCCGTTATGCGCTCGCGGCCGGGGTTAGCGCCGCTGCACTGACGGCCATGGCAAGCGCACCTGCTTTGGCAGCGGACTGCTCGGGCGCCACGAATACTCTCACCGGCACCAACGCCGGAAAGACCAACGGCACAGGCGGACTTGGAGGCAGTAGCAGCCTAAACTGCACCGGCAATACCGTCGACGGCGCGGAAGCGCTGCGCAACAACGGTAATTCGTCGCTGCTGCCCTTGACGTCGGGAACCGCCGTTCTCACCAACAATACGGTTGTGGGGAATTCCGCGAGCGGAAACGGTGTTGGTGGCCTCTCTGGCAATGCGACGCTCACGAATAACAACGTGCAGGGCACCGACTCCCTTAGCCTGAACGGAACGTCGCTAACGGACGGCAACGCCAACATCTCCAACAACAACGTTCAGGGAAACAACTCGCTTTCGAGTAATGGCCTTCTCGGCGGCAACGCGACGATCAGCAACAATACGGTTCTCGGTAACAATTCCGGCAGCCTGAACGGGGCGGGCCAAACCGTCACCGTTTCCGGAAACAGGATCGTCGGCGATAATTCGGGCAGCGGCAACGGCAACAATGTTCAGAACAACACGATCATCGGCAATGGGTCAGGAAGCCTGAACCTCGTCGGCCCGGTTACGGGTAACAAGATTATCGGGGACCTCTCGGGCAGCGGCAATTTGGGCTCCGTCACCGGGAACACGATCATCGGCGATGGCTCTGGTGGCCTCAATCAGACCGGCTTCGCCGACAACACGATTATCGGCAATACGTCTGCTATCGGTAACGGCGCGAATTACTCGAACAACCTTGTCGTCGGAAACCTTTCCGGTTCCGGCAACGGCCAGAATTTTCAAAACAACAAGATAATCGGCACCGGTTCGGGCAATCTTTCCGGCGACAACGTCCAGAATAACACAATAATCGGGGATGCCTCGGGCAACGGCTATGCGAATGGCTCCACGTACAACACCGTGCTGGGTAACTTCAGCGGCAACGGAGTAAACGGCTCAGGCAATCTCGCGGTTGGCGTTTTCAGTGGCAACAGCGTGACCGGCAACAGCAACAAGGCTGTCGGCAACGCGTCGGGCAACTTTGTGACGGGGTCGTTCAATACCACGCTGGGTGATATCAGCGGCAATTTCGTCACAGGCGACCGCAATCTCGCGACAGGTTTCATCACCGGCAACGGGGTAACAGGCAGCGACAACAGCGCGTCGGGCACGGGCTCCGGTAACCTCGTTCGGGGCGACCGGAATGCGGCTTCGGGCTTCATCACGGGCAACCTCGTCGACGGCTCGGACAACAGCGCATCGGGCACGGGCTCGGGCAATCTCGTCCGCGGCGACCGGAACGCAGCGTCGGGCT
>NZ_JASGFR010000062.1:0-12672 GCF_047605405.1 Rhodomicrobium sp.
GCTCGATCAGTGCTTGATCGTATGCGCCAGCGCTTCGTCGGGCTTGATCGCGATGAGCCGTTGCATGGCCTTGATCTTGCGGTCGGCGAAGAGGACATTCGGAATGTCGATCTCCTCCTTGCGCGCGCCCGTCGTGATCAGGAGCAGGTCCGCCGATCCAAGTCCGAGGATCTTGTGGCGGAAGAAGTCGTCGCTCCGCTGTTCGAACAGCATGCCGCGGGTGTCGAAGCTTTGCTCGCCACCGCCGATCACGCGCTCCGTGGTGAGCTGACCGGGACGGACGCGCCAGAACACGAGCTTGTCGAACATCAGGAAACGCGCCAGCCATATGGCGAGAAGCAGCGTCGAGAAAATGAAATAGAAACCGAAATTCATGAAGACCGTGAGCTGCGGAATGAATGAGAAGATCCGGTCCCACCACCCAAGCCATCCCAACAGCACCGTGATGAACGCGCCCGACAATATGAACACCACGGAATAGATGCCGCGCAGCTTGACGTTCGTCAGCATCATGACCAGCGCGAGGATCACCATGAAGGTCAGGCCGAGCCCGGTGTTGGGGTGAATGTAGATCTCGGTGCCGTTTGCAAGCGCAACCTTTTCTCCTCCGAGATAGGTGATCGCCGCAGCGATGTATCCGCTGAGCCAGATCGGCCACCAATAGAATATGGTCGACCGGCTATAGATGCGAAGCTCAGGCAAGGCTTCAGGATCCGGCAATTTCGTAGTGTCCAGCTCCCGAGGCGGCTGAACGTCTCCGCCGTCGGCGTCTTTGCCCTCCAATATGACATTGGTCATGATTCAGTCTCCCAGTAACGCCGGAGCGGATTCTGCACCCTTTAACTCGCTGTTCAGCTGTTTGTGAGTTGCAACACGACGCGATAGATGATCGTTCCGGTAGTACCGGTGACGGCAAAGCCGGTGCCTTACTTTCTTAACACTCGGCACCTATATCTGTTGAAGGTCGAAGAAACGCTTGTTCCCGATGCCCGAAAATCGCGACGCTACCGCAGAGACCATCGCAGCGATGAAGGCAGAGATCCCGCGCCTGCGCCGTTTTGCGCGCTACATGACGCGCGACGCCGACTATTCGGACGATCTTGTTCAGGAGTGTCTCGCCCGCGCCATCGCCAACATCGGTTCGTGGGAGCCGGGGACGAATTTGCGCGCCTGGCTCTTTGTCATTCTGAAAAACGCATTTCGAAACGACAAGCGGCGCGCTCAGCACGATATCGCCTATCGCAACGGGCTTGAGAGGGATACGCCGCTTTACTGCGCTCCCCAGCAGCATAACCTCCTCGTCCTGTCCGAAGTGCAAAACGCGGTTCTCCAACTCTCCGAGGATCATCGCGAGGTTCTGATGCTCATCGCCGTGGAAGGGCTGCGCTACGAGGAAGCGGCGTCGGTGCTGAATATCTCCGTCGGAACCGTGAAATCGCGATTGTCGCGCGCCCGGACGGCGTTGCGCGCAGCCATCGACATTCCGGTGAGCGAGCACCAGGACTAGGGAAGATCTTCGCCTTATCGTGGATTGTGCCGTGGTCCGGTTCCGACATCTGCATCCGTTTGCAGCACGCTTGCAGCCAAGACTCAGATGTCGCTCCACCAGCGCTCGGCCAAGCCGCTGAGATTCAGCCTGTCATTTTCTGTCTTCCGGCGCGTGGCCTCGTTTGAAGGCCAGATTTTTCGTCGTCAGAACCTGTACGGCTTCGCCTTTCTGATTTGTCGTCTCCATGCGAAAGGTGATTATGGCCTGGTTCGGCTTCGAGGCCGAGGGCGTGATGTCGATTACCTCGCAGGCAACGGACAGTTCATCCCCGGGGCGGACCGGTCTCGTCCAGGACACCTCCGCGCCGAAGCCGACCCAGCCGCCCGCCATCGTGGGGCCGTGCTCCACGAGCAGGCGCATGGTGAGCCCCAGCGTATGCCATCCGCTGGCGGCAAGCCCTTTGAAAATGGTGTGCTTCGCCGCTTCCGGGTCCGTATGAAAGGGCTGCGGATCGAATTCCTTCGCGAAGGCAATGATCGCCTCCTCGCTCACCCGGATCGGCCCGGCGGCGAACCGCCTTCCGATGTGAAAGTCTTCCAGATAAAGCAGAGTCTCTGCCATCGATATTTCCTCCCGCCCCTCGTCAGCTCAGGAAAATAAGCCGCCGTTTCGCGCACGACAATTGGCGGGATGGATGACGCGCCCGCCTGTGTCCAAAGCGCGGAACCGGGGCGCCGACGAACCAGGACTGGCCGCGCCGATGAGGGGCGGGCGGTTCAGCCGCCCGCGCCCTTGGGCGCTGCGGCGCGCCGAAGACGGTCGTTGATCGCCTCTCCGAGCCCGGTTTCGGGGATCGGCATGACGGCGATGCGGCCGGGATTTGCCGCGTCGAGCGCGCGAAGGCACGCGAAGAGGTTCGCCGCCGCTTCGCGAAGGTCGCCCGCGCGGCTGAGATTGAGCGCGCCCTCCGGCGCGGCGGGGCCGAACGCCAGCAGCGCTTCGCCCGGTCGAGATTCAGCCGCGTTGAGGCGCACGCTCGCATTCGGCGCGTAGTGGCTTGCGAGCTGCCCCGGCGCGGTGACGCCGTCCCCTTCGTGCCGGTCCGCGAGCGGCGCGCCGAGCGCGGCCTCGACATCCTCCCGCGCGACGGCGCCGGGGCGCAGCAAGGTCGGGCGCGGCTCTAGCGCGACAATGGTCGATTCGAGCCCGGCGTCCGCCGCGCCGCCGTCGAGTATCATGTCGACGCGCCCGTCGAGGTCTTCGGCGACATGAGCCGCGCGCGTGGGGCTGATGCGCCCGGAAATATTGGCGCTCGGCGCGGCGACCGGCACGCCCGCCGCTTCGAGAAGGGCGCGCGCCACCCGATGGCGCGGCACGCGGATCGCCACTGTGTCGAGGCCGGCTGTCACGAGATCGCTCAAACGATGCCCCGCATCGCGCTTCAACGGCAGCACAAGGGTCAGCGGCCCCGGCCAGAACCGCGCCGCCAGCAAGGCGGCCTCGGCGTCGAACACCGCGAAGCGCCGCGCCGCATCCGCGTCCGGGACGTGCACGATCAGCGGATTGAAGCGCGGGCGCCCCTTCGCCTCGAAGATGCGCGCGACCGCCACGCCGTTCGTTGCATCCGCGCCGAGGCCGTAAACCGTCTCGGTCGGGAAGGCGACGAGCCCGCCTGAGCGCAGGATCCGTGCGGCCTTTTCGATCGCCGTTCTGTCGGCGTTCTCGATCATCAGTGTTACCTTCTTTGGGAGCAAATCTGTTTAATGAGAGTGCTTTTCCGATTAAGGTATTCATCTTGCACCCCATGGAAAACAGCAAAAACGAATGGGCGTGCGGACCCCGACTTTCCAGCCTGGAGGCTCCATGACCTATCGCGTCCCCGTCGCGGACATCGCGTTCACGCTCGACCACATCGCCGGGTTTTCCCGGCTGATCGATCATGCGCTTTTTGAAGACCTCGACTGGGACACGGCGCGAGCCATCCTCGAAGAAGCGGCGCGGTTCGCGAACGAGGAACTGGCACCGATCAACCGCGCGGGCGACACACAGGGCGCGCGGCTCGTGGATGGCCGGGTGGTGATGCCCGAAGGCTTCGCGGACGCCTACGCGAAGTGGGTGGAGGCCGGCTGGGGCAGCTTCAACGCGCCGAAAGAGCACGGAGGTCAGGGACTTCCCGTCTCACTCGGCATGGCGGTCGCGGAGATGTGGCACGGCGCCAACATGGCGTTCGGCCTCAATCCGCTGCTCACGCAGGCGGGCGTTCACGCGCTCATTGCGCACGGCGCGCCCGCGCTTCAGACGCAATACCTGCCGAAGCTCATCTCCGGCGAATGGACCGGTTCCATGCAGCTTACGGAGCCGCAGGCGGGATCCGACCTGCGCTTTCTGAAGACACGCGCCGTGCCGGCGGGCGACGGCACCTACAAGCTCACCGGCACGAAGATCTTCATCACCTACGGCGAGCATCCGATGACGGATAATATCATCCATCTCGTGCTCGCGCGCCTGCCGGATGCGCCTTTCGGCACCAAGGGCATTTCGCTTTTCGTCGTGCCGAAATTCATCCCGAACGCAGACGGGTCGCCCGGCGAGCGAAACGATGTCGTCGCCGCGAAACTCGAACACAAGCTCGGCATTCACGGCAGCCCCACCTGCGTCATGAACTTCGGCGACCGGGGCGGCGCCACTGGCTGGCTCGTCGGCGAGCCGAATGGCGGCCTGAAGGCCATGTTCACCATGATGAACGAGGCGCGGCTCGGTGTCGGCATCCAAGGCGTCGGCATCGGCGAGCGCGCGTTCCAGCAGGCGCTCGATTATGCGCGCGACCGCAGGCAGGGCGCTGCCGAGGGCGGCGCGGCGGATCAGTCCGTCGCCATCATCGATCATCCCGATGTTGCGCGCATGCTGCTCAACATGAAGGCGAAAACCTCCGCAGCCCGCGCCATCGCCTACGCGACCTCGGTCGCCATCGACATCAGCCACCGCGCGGCGGACGCGACCGCCAGGAAACGCGCGGCGAACGAAGCCGCGCTGCTGACCCCGATCGCGAAAGCGGTCTCTACGGATTTCGGCGTCGAAACGGCATCCGAAGGCATTCAGGTCCATGGCGGCATGGGCTTCATCGAGGAGACGGGCGCGGCGCAGCATTATCGCGACGCCCGCATCGCGCCGATCTACGAAGGCACGAACGGCATTCAGGCCATCGACCTCGTCACGCGCAAGCTGCCGCTCGCGGGCGGCGAGACCTTCCGCGACTTCCTCGCGGGGCTCAAAGAGACGGCACGCGGGATTACCGCCTCGAACGAGAGCGCGCTCGGCCACACAGGCGAATGTCTTTGGGAAAGCCTCTCCGCGCTCGAAGAAACAGGCGCATGGCTTTCGCGCCAACTTGCAGAGAACCGCGCCGCCGCGCTCGCGGGCGCGACGCCGTTCCAGCGCCTGTTCGGCTTCGCGGCGGGCGGTGCTCTGCTCGCCAAAGGCGCGCTCGTGGCGACACTCGGCGCCGAAAGCCACGGACGCAACGCCGAGGCCGTCGTCCTCGAAGCGCGGCACTTCGCCGAAAGTCTGATGGGCGAAACAGGTGGATTGAAACATGCTGTCATCCACGCACATGAAACGGTAGCGCGCGGCGGCGCAGTGCTTGGGGAGCGCTAGGCCGATGTCAGAGCATGTGACTGTCGCACGCGACGGGCCGGTCCAGATCGTTCGCTTCAATCGCCCGGAAAAGAAGAACGCGCTCACGGCGGCGATGTATGCCGCGCTCGGCGATGCGCTCAAATCGGCGCGGGAAGACGCAGATGTCGGCGCGACGCTCGTGCTCGGCCACCCGGGCATCTTCTGTGCCGGCAATGACATGGCCGACTTCCTTGCCGCGAGTCAGGGCGGCGGCATGCTGGCAGCCTACGCGCTGATCGAGGCGCTCGCGGAACACGACAAACCGCTGCTCGCGGCCGTCGATGGCCCGGCTATCGGCATCGGCACGACATTGATGTTCCATTGCGATCTCGTTTTCGCGAGCGCGCGCGCGACGTTCCACACACCGTTCACCGACCTCGGGCTTCTGCCGGAGGCTGGATCGAGCCTGCTCGGTCCTCGCACCATGGGACACGCGCGCGCTTTCGAACTCCTCGTTGCGGGCGTGCCGTTCAACGCGGAGCGGGCCAGGGAAGCGGGCCTCGTCAATCATGTCGTCGCAGCGGAAGAACTCGAAGCCGCCGCACGCGCATCCGCCGAGGCAATCGCGCGGAAGCCCCGCGAAGCCGTGCGTATCGCGAAACGGCTGCTTCGCGGCGACCCCGCGCCGCTCAAGACACGCATGGGGGAGGAAGGCGCACTTTTTCTGGAGCGCGTCAGATCGGATGAGGCGAGGGAGGCGTTCCTGGCGTTTTTGCAGAAGAGCGCGCGGTGAATGAAGCATTCGCCCGCCCGTTGCAAAGAGCGCGGCAGGTGGTGAAATATCCATCATGATACAAGAACGATAAACACAGGCACACGTCATGGGAACGCTCACGAAGAAGACCCTCTTCATCACCGGCGGCAGCCGCGGCATCGGGCTCGCGATTGCGCTTCGCGCTGCGAAGGACGGCGCGAATATCGTCATCGCAGCCAAGACTTCCGATCCGCATCCGAAGCTCCCCGGCACGATCTTCACCGCCGCCGCCGAAATCGAGCATGCGGGCGGCAAGGCCCTGCCGATCCAGTGCGATATCCGGCATGAAGATCAGGTTCAGGCCGCCATCGATCAGGCCGCCAAGCACTTCGGCGGCATCGACGTCGTCATCAACAACGCGAGCGCCATCAGTCTGACGCCGACCGAGCAGACGGACATGAAGCGCTACGACCTCATGCACCAGATCAACGGGCGCGGGACGTTTCTCGTCTCGAAGACCGCGATTCCCTATCTGAAAAAGGCCGAAAACCCGCACATTCTCATGCTGTCACCGCCGCTCGACCTGAACCCGCGCTGGTTCGGCGGGCACGTGGCCTACACTGTCGCCAAATACAACATGAGCCTTTACGTGCTGGGACTTGCCGAGGAACTGAAACGCGAGGGGATCGCCGTCAACGCGCTGTGGCCCAGAACAACCATCGCCACCGCCGCCGTAGCCAATCTCCTCGGCGGGGACAGGCTCATCCGCGCGAGCCGCAAGGCAGACATCCTTGCCGACGCCGCGTATCTCATCCTGACGAAGCCATCGCGCGAGTTCACCGGAAATTTCTGCATCGATGACACTCTGCTGTGGGAGAACGGCAAGCGAGAATTCGATCATTATCGCATCGACCCGAGCGAAGACCTTGCGCCGGACTTCTTTATACCCGAAGACAGCGTGCCGCCTGTCTCGCTGAAGGCGCTGGTCGGCAAGAACCCCGGTTGACCCGAAGGCCATGTCCACTCTTCTCGTCACGCATAGCTCTTTCCTCCAACACGACACGGGGGAGTGGCACCCGGAGCGAGCCGATCGCATCCGTTCCATCGAGCGGGCGCTTTCGCACCCCTCGTTTCAGGATCTGTTGACGGTCGAAGCTCCGCTTGCCACGCCCGAGCAGATCGTGCGCTGCCACCCGCGCGCGTATTTCGACTTCCTCGAAACGCACCAGCCGAAGACGGAACTCGTGCCGCTCGACGACGGCGACACGATGCTTTCGCCGGGAAGCTGGGAGGCAGCGCTTCGCTCGGCGGGGGCGGCTGTCTATGCCGTGGATGAGGTGATGCAGAAGCGCGCCACGAACGCATTCTGTCTCGCGCGGCCGCCCGGTCATCACGCCGAGATCGCGAAGGCCATGGGCTTCTGCCTTTTCAATAACGCGGCTGTGGCGGCCTTCCACGCGAAGGCCGTGCACGGCGCGGAGCGGGTCGCGGTGGTCGACTTCGACGTTCATCATGGCAACGGCACACAGGCGATCTTCTGGAAACACGCCGACATGTTCTATGCCTCGACGCACCAGATGCCGCTTTTTCCCGGTACGGGCGGCATCACCGAGCGCGGGGAAGCGGAAAACATCTGCAATGCGCCGCTTCGCGCCGGTGACGGAAGCGACGAATTCCGCGAAGCGTTCGAGTCCGTCGTGTTGCCTTCGTTGAGCCGGTTCTCTCCCGACCTCGTCATCATTTCGGCGGGTTTCGATGCCCATCGCTCCGATCCCCTGGGAAACCTGAACCTTACCGAAGCCGATTACGCCTGGGTGACACGTAAACTTGTGGACGTGGCGCGGGAACGGTGCGGCGGACGGGTCGTTTCGGTTCTCGAAGGGGGATACGATCTTTCCGCGCTCGGCCAATCTGCCGCGGCGCATGTCAAGATACTGCTGGAATCGTTTTGAGGAATGGCAATGCCAGGTGAACCGGCTTCGGCTCAGACGGAAGCAACCCGCCCCGCCTTTGCAGACATCAAGGCCATGAGCTTCGAGGCTGCCTTGAAGGAACTCGAACAGATCGTGACCCGTCTTGAGCGGGGCGATGTGGAACTGGAGCAATCGATCGACATCTATGAACGCGGCGAGGCGCTGCGCGCGCATTGCGACCAGCTCCTGAGGCGCGCCGAGATGAAGGTGGAGCGCATCACGCTTGGCGCCCAGGGGCAGCCAACGGGCACAGTGCCTTTGGATTCCGAGGTTTAATGCCGCAGAGGCATCATGCTGGCATGAAAACAGCTTTTCGTTATGCTTCGTGGCGGCCGGTAAATTTTTCGCATGAGCGGCGCGATTTTAAACAAAAAAGCAAAATAAGTCCCGGCATATTGAATGCGCAATTCTGTTGCCGTGTTGCATCGGAGCAATTATGACGCCAGCTTCCATAATTGCGACGAAAAATTGCGTGGCTTTGTGGCCCAAACGGCATACGTTACCGGGCCAAGGACTCTGAAGGAAGTGTTTAAGTGACAATCAGCAACCGTACCCCGCTCCTTGACAAGATCAAGTTTCCGCAGGACCTTCGTCAACTAGATGCCGATCAACTCCAGCAGGTCGCGGATGAACTCCGCACCGAACTGATCGATGCTGTTTCGGTGACGGGTGGGCATCTGGGCGCTGGACTTGGCGTTGTCGAGCTCACGGTTGCGATTCATTATCTCTTCGATACGCCGCACGACCGCCTCATCTGGGACGTCGGACACCAGGCTTATCCGCACAAGATCCTGACGGGCCGCCGCGACCGTATCCGCACGCTTCGCCAGCCGGGGGGGCTGTCGGGCTTCACCAAGCGCTCGGAAAGCGAATACGATCCCTTTGGCGCCGGCCATTCGTCCACCTCCATCTCGGCCGGTCTCGGCATGGCCGTCGCGAGCGATCTGAAAGGCGAGGATGGCGGTCGCAACGTCATCGCCGTCATCGGAGACGGCTCCATGAGCGCGGGCATGGCCTACGAAGCCATGAACAACGCGGGCGCGATGGACGCGCGGCTCATCATCATTCTGAACGACAACGACATGTCGATTGCGCCGCCGGTGGGCGCGCTCTCAAACTATCTCGCGCGGATGCACTCGTCCGAAACCTTCCTCAAGGTGCGAGACATCGCCAAGAACATGGCTCAGCGCCTGCCCAAGATCTGGGAGCGCCGTGCGGCCCGCGCGGAGGAATTCACGCGCCACCTGTTTACGGGCGGTTCGTTGTTCGAGGAGCTTGGCATCTATTACGTCGGCCCGATCGACGGCCACGACCTCGACATCCTGCTGCCCGTGCTGCGCAATGTGCGCGATTCCGCGCACAAGGGCCCCGTGCTGATTCATTGCGTGACGCAGAAGGGCAAGGGTTACGAGCCGGCCGAGAAGGCGCCGGACAAGTACCACGGCGTGACGAAGTTCAACGTCATCACGGGCGCTCAGGACAAGGTCAAGGCGAGTGCGCCAAGCTACACGAAGGTTTTTGCCGAGAGCCTGATCGAAGAAGCCCGCAAGGACGACAGCATCGTGGCCATCTCCGCGGCCATGCCGTCGGGCACGGGCCTCGACCTTTTCGAGAAGGAATTTCCCGAGCGCACCTTCGACGTCGGCATCGCCGAGCAGCATGCGGTTACGTTCGCTGCGGGCATGGCGACCGAAGGGCTGAAGCCGTTCTGCGCGATCTACTCGACCTTCCTGCAGCGCGGTTACGACCAGCTCATTCACGACGTTTCCGTGCAGCACCTGCCGGTGCGCTTCGCGCTGGACCGCGCGGGCCTCGTCGGTGCCGATGGCGCGACGCACGCGGGCACGTTCGACCTCGCTTTCCTATGCTGTCTGCCCGACTTCGTGGTCATGGCGCCGTCGGACGAGGCGGAACTGAAGCACATGGTCACGACCTCGGTCGCCATCAACGACCGGCCGAGCGCGATCCGTTATCCGCGCGGCGAAGGCTATGGCGTCGAGATGCCGGCGCAAGGCTCGGTGCTGCCGCTCGGCAAGGGACGCGTCGTGCGAGAAGGATCGACGGTTGCGATCCTCTCTCTCGGCACGCGCCTGCATGAAAGCCTGAAGGCGGCGGACAGGCTCGCCGCGATGGGTCTCTCGACCACGGTTGCGGATGCGCGCTTCGCGAAGCCGCTCGATCTCGATCTCATCCGCCAGCTTGCGCGCCATCACGAGGTTCTCATCACCGTGGAGGAAGGCTCGTGTGGCGGGTTCGGCTCGCAGGTGCTCGAATTCCTCGCCCGCGACGGTCTGCTCGATCATGGCCTCAAGGTGCGTCCCCTGACGCTCCCCGACAGGTATATCGACCACGGCAAGCCGGAAGCGATGTACGAGGCGGCGGGGCTGAATGCCAGCGGCATCGTGGGCGCGGTAGTGGCGGCGCTCGGCACGTCGTCGGCGATCATCGTGGACGAGCGGGCTTAAGGCTGCGCGGGTGTTCGCCCATCACATCGCAATCATCTAAATGAGGGCCGGGCAGAACCGGCCCTTTCCGTGTCCACGTTTGCGCTTGGCTTCCCGGCGTTCTAACCCGTCGCGCCGTTCGCAAGCTCGAACATCACCTCGTTGCGGCGCATGAAGGGCAGCGTCCACGGCGGATTGTAAAACGCCAGCACCGGCTCGCCCCTGATCGCAAGGCCATGCGTCTCGGCATAGCGGCGAAGTTCGTCGGTCTTCTCCCGGATGGCGTCGTCGCCCGCGAAGCCGGAAAAGCGGATCGCGAGAAAACGTCGCGGCGGGATCGGCTCCAGCCGGACGCGCGGATCGGACGGCGCGGGCAGCGTTTCCATCGTCCAGGCCTTCGGCATGATGAAGCGGACCGTCCAGCTCTCCCGCCCGTCCCCGTCGCGCGCGCTTCCGCCCTGCTGGGTGACCGGTGCTGTCATGGCGATCTTCTGCTTCTGCTGCTCCACCGGCGCGGTCATCTCGATCTTCGCTTTCGGCTGGTTGGCGCCGAAAATGTAAGCCGCGATCAGCCGGAAACCTTCGTTTATGGCCTCCCGGCGCGGACCCCTCACCTCCGCCTCAGCCGCAATCAACGGCCCGTAGGCGCGAACTTCAACCGCGCCATCCTGCTTCTCGATGCGAAAGTCCGGCTGCTCCACACGGCTCAGGGCGGGACCGGCGACGACGGCCGCGACTGCCGCCGCACCCAGACCCAACGCCGCCAACACGATCACTCGATGCATGATACCCTCTCTTGCGGCTTTGCCATCCCGCACGGAGAATCCCGGACACCCCGATGTGTTCCGTGCCGCTTCCCCTGGCGCGTTGCTTCGCGCGAGCGCGCGGGCTAACATTCGCGCGCACCCGTCCCGCGAGGCTTCATGACAATCCTGACGCACCGGATCGAACTCGCCACGATCGAGCCGATCGAGTTCATCGACATCACCGACGAGATCCGCAAATGGGTCGCTTCCATCGGCGCGAAGAATGGCCTCGTCTCGATCACGTCGCTGCACACGACCGCACGCGTGAACGTGAACGAGAGCGAGCCTCAGCTTCAGCTTGACATGATCACGTTCCTCAAGCGGTTCGTGGCGCGCGACGGCAACTACCGTCACAATGATGTCGCCATCGACGGCCGCGATAACGCGCATTCTCATCTGCTCGGCCTGTTCATGACGGAGACGGAGACGGTGCCGGTGGCAGATGGCGCGCTCGTCTTCGGTCAGTGGCAAGCCATTTTCTTCGTCGAACTCGACGGTCCGCGCGAGAAGCGCACCATTCATCTGCAATTCATGGGAGAGACGGCGTGACGCCGGACGACATTCAGGGCTTTTACGCCCGTCGAGGCGAGCTTGACGCGGAAGCCTATATCGAACTCGACTTTACCTTCGAATGCGCGGGCGATCCGCGCGAGGCGGCAGCGCATCTCTGCTCCGAGCAATCGACGGCGCAATGGCGGCGCGTCGGGGTGGACGAGGATTTCCGCCCGCGCTTTGCCGCGAAGGTGCTGGAGCTTGACGCGACGCCTCGCCCCGGCGGCTTTTCCATTCAGATCGGACACGCGCCCAAGGGCGAGGTCTACGCCTGCCGCGCCACCATTGCGCACCCGCACGGCAATTTCGGCCCGAAGATCCCGAATCTCATCTCCGCCGTGCTCGGCGAGGGCGTATTCTTCTCGCCCGGCATCCCGTTGATCCGGCTCGAAGACATCCGCTTTCCGGCGAGCTACCTCGCGGACTTTCAGGGCCCGCAATTCGGCATCGCCGGTCTTCGCGAGCAATTGCAGGCCTTCGACCGGCCCATCTTCTTCGGTGTCATCAAGCCGAACATCGGACTGCCGCCGGAGCCGTTCGCGGAACTCGCCTATCAGGCGTGGCTCGGCGGCCTCGACATCGCCAAGGACGACGAGATGCTGGCGGATGTCGACTGGTGTCCGCTGGCCGACCGCGCCGCGCTGCTGGGCGCCGCGCGCGAGCGGGCCGAGCGCGAGACCGGCGTGCCGAAGATGTATCTCGCCAACATCACCGACGAGGTGGACCGGCTGGTGGAACTTCACGACCTCGCCGTCGCACGCGGGGCGAACACGCTGCTCGTGAACGCGCTGCCGGTCGGCCTTTCCGGCGTGCGGATGCTGCGCAAGCACGCGCGCGTGCCGCTGATTGCCCATTTCCCGTTCATCGCAGCCTTCGCGCGCCTGCCGCAATACGGCGTGCACAGCCGCGTGTTCACACGATTGCAGCGGCTCGCGGGCTTCGACGTGGTGATCATGCCGGGTTTCGGCGCGCGCATGATGATGCCTGAAAGCGAGGTGCTCGACTGCGTGCGCGCCTGCCTCGAACCGATGGGTGCGAT
>NZ_JASGFR010000063.1:0-10972 GCF_047605405.1 Rhodomicrobium sp.
CCTACCTACCTTGCCTCGTGCTATTAGGGGCATTTTTCCGGAATCGTAACGTAAAACGTACAAGTCTTTTATTTCAATGACTTATCCGATTACGCTGTTGTAACGGTTTTCAGAACGTAACGAAAGGCAAAGCTGCACCGTAACAGTTAAGTGCTTGATTTTGAGCATTTGTTACGTTTTTAGCCGTTTTCAGAAAAAGAGGGGGCCTACAAGCCGGAGTAGGACCGCTCGATAAGACACCAACCTGCCATTCGCGAGGTACCCTACCTTCATGCGGTTCGAAGGTAGGTTCCCTTTTGGCGTGATAGACGTTGACGAGTTGGAAACCTCGTCGATTGGATATAAAAACGCGTCGGGGTTATACAAAATTGAGGGAAGCATGAACGAGCTGATGAACACCTCGAGCGGCCAGCCGCTCACGATGTGGAGTCGCGATATCGCCGAGTTGGGGGCGCCATGATAGCATAAAGCGCACCATTGAGCGCCTTGCCGAGCGCGGCACAATTGTCCAACCGCGCAGCTTCCCGCCTCGATGACGACGAGAAGGGGGCTCATAGTGTGAGCACCCCTGGCGGCGTGCAGCAGATGACCGTCATCAACGAGTCCGGCCTTTACAGTCTGATCCTTATGAGCCGCAAAGAGAGCGCAAAGCGCTTCAAGAAGTGGGTCACGTCGGAAGTACTGCCATCGATTCGCAAGACGGGCTCATACAGCGCCCGCCAGGCCGAGGAGCCGCACCGGCGTGAACTGGTCCTCGCGGACGAAGTGCTCGCCTTGAAGCGCTTGATGCTTTCAACCACCGACTATGCTGTTGGGCTTGAAAACCGGATCATGGATTTGGAGCGCAAGGCCTGGCAGATGCCGGTAGACGGCTGGACCCGCGATTGGTTCGAGGCAAGGATGGCTGCTGCCGGGATCAAGAGCTACACCGAACTCGCCGAGCGGGTGTGCGTGTCGAAGAGCATGCTGTCCTTCATGCTGGATGGCAAGCGGTCGACGGCTCTGCCGGTTGCGCGGGGCCTTGCCCGCGAGCTAGGAGTGCCGCTCATCGAGATCGCCCGCCGTACTACGGGCCGGCCATGGAGGCGCTGCTTGAGGCCGGAGCGCTTCGCGCAGAGAAAGGGCACCGCGCCGGCAGCGCAGGTGGGCCCTGCGTAGACAGGGGCTATCGATCCGGGAGTGCCACAAGGTGCTGAAGCAGGTCGGGGCGATCTCCACCTCGCACATGACGCTGCATCGGTGCTTCGTGCGCCACAGGCTGAACCGCCACGCGTGACGACTAGGCAGCCGGCCTGCTTTTCCGTTTGCCGCTGCCTCGCTTCGAAGCGACGGTTTTCACGCGAATTTGTCAGGGGACTTCGAGCGGAGCCCTTTTGAGATAGGGCGCAGAAGGCGGGGAGCAGACAATATAAGTCTTGCGCGGGATGTCAGCTATCGAAGGTAAGAGTGTTCTTGAGGGCCCGAGAATCCAATTTGATGCCTTAGACAAGCCGAAAGGCCCTACAAACGGCGCGGTTTGCCCTCGCCTGACATGGAGCGGTTCCATTATTGCTGGAGCCGGGTGGCCGGCGGCGGCATCTTGCTTGCCGAGGAGCGCTACGACATCCCGACATCCGAGGCGCGCGAAAAGCGCGGCAACCATGAACGACTACGCTTCGGTCTCTTAACGGGGTGCGGCAAATACACGCGTTGAGCTCACGGCGGCAAAGGAAGCTGACGGAGCCCTTACTGAGGTGGAGATCGCCTCGGAACTCCATGATCTTGTTGAAGCATAAAAATGGTCAGGCGGAGAAGGCGACTGTCGTTACGGTGGGGTGGCACGCTGAAGCGATTAGCATTCTGATGAACCCTACCTCGTCAAACCGGAGTTGCTGTCTGCATGCGTTTTGATCTCTGTTTTCTGTAGAAGACCAATCTTTGAATCATGCAAACTGATCGGTCGATACCGGAACGCAAGCACGATTGCGAACCCTGCAAAGGAGAGCGCGACCATCAATACGGTCGGATAACCTTTCAAGTCCGCCAGTGCAGCCGCCGCGGACATCGATGCGATGGCAAAGAGGATGTTGAGGCTGCTTTGGAAGGTGTAATCGGTGGCTGGACGCTCGAACGAGGTGTGATCCATCATAGTGGTGGCTAGGATCGTCGCAGCGGGCGGATAGAAGAGAAAATAGAAGCAGCACGCCACCGTGAGACCGACGTCGCCCAAAAAACCGACGACAGGCAGCGCGATTGCTGCAATGGCAACGAACTGGACGATCGCGCCCCCGATCAGGGCTTTCCCGCGATCCATGCGCCGAATAATGCTTCCCGTCAGCAAGGCGCTGGCTATGGCAAGAAGCGAGCCGAGGATGTTCACTTCAAGGCCGATGCGTTCCATATCCCATCCACGATCGACCAGAAACGGCACAAGGACACCATAGGTAAGGCTAGCGCCAAGGCAATAGAGCGCGACCACGAAAAGCCAGTACGGCCCACCCGGGCGCTTCCAGAACCTGGCGATGCTACGGAGAAGGCGGGCCTCCGAAGTTGGCGCAACCTCCCACACCGGCTCACGAAAGAGCAGCAGTTGCACGAAGGAGATCATCGTGCAGCCCGCCAGAATGAACAGGGCGATCTGCCAGCCAAGCGTCGGGTAGGCCATTAATACAACGCCGCCGCCGAGCATGTTCCCCAGAAGCCCACCTGCGATCTGCAAACCATTGGCTGGTCCTCTCGCCTCGGAGGATAGCAAGCGGCACGCCATGCCATCGACCGCGATATCCTGCGTCGCCGAAAATAACGCCAACAGCAGCGCCAGCGCATAAACGGCTTCGAACTGACGTGCGGGATGAAAAAACCCCATGGCGAAAAGCACGGCCACCAGAGCGCCCTGCATCAGCAGCAGCCAGACACGATAATGCCCCAGCCGCCCAAAGCGCACCCGGTCAATGAGCGGCGCCCAGAGAAACTTCAAAGGCCAGACCATGCCGAGCAGGAAGACAAGCCCGACCTGATCGAGCGGGGCTCCCTCGTCGCGAAGGATCGCGACGAGGGCAACGACGAGAAAGCCCAATCCGAGATACTGGGTTGTATAGAGGCTGCCGAGAAGCAGCCACGTGGGCACTGGTATCCGGGAAGGATCAGGCTTTTTCGCCATAGGGTTCGGCATCAGAATGTCGCCTTGAAACCGACGCCGAGAATACGGCCAGGAGCGGGCGCTCCGTAAGAGACGCTCGGCGGCGCGAAGTAGCCGTAGAGGTCATAATGATCGTCGAGAAGGTTGCGGCCGAATACGTATACCTCCTTGTTCCCGCTGCTCACGCCGACGCGCGTATCGATCTTGTGGTAGGCATCGAGATCGAAGGAATTCTGCGGATCGGCCGGTCTTTCGCCCACATACTGGTAATCGAGGCGGGCGGTGAGGGTCGGCGCCGGGATGTCGAGCACAGGCGGCAGCTCACGCGTGTAAACCACCGCGAGGGTGCCCGCCCAACGCGGAATGTCGGGCATACGGTTTCCCGCAAGCACGGCTCCGTCGCCGATTCCGTACACGCTCGTCTGGATCTCTCCATCGATGAAGATGACGCCGCCCGTCACGGTAACGCCATTGTCGAAACGCCAGCCCGCCTGCAACTCCGCACCTCTGCTTCGCGTGTCGGCGCTCACGGCACTGGAGACGTAAGTCTTTGAGTCATACGACAGCAGGTGATTGTCTTCGACCTTCGTCAGGAAAACGGCGCCGTCGAGAGTAAGATGACGGTCCATGAATTCGGACTTCACGCCCAATTCCACGCTGTTGATCTTCGCCGCCTTGTAGCTCGATGAGCCGGCGGCGACAGCATATTCCTGATAGCCGCCGGGATTATAGCCGCGCGAGAGGGTGCCATAGAGGTTCACGCCAGACGTCAGGGCGTAGGTGAGGCCGACGCGACCGGTGGTGAAATCGTCGCTCATGCTGAGCGATTCGCCAGTCTTGACACCGCTCCCAGAATAATAGGTTCCGTCGTAGGTTTTCGAATCCCACGTATGGCGAATGCCCGCTGTCAGTTTCCAGTCTGTGAAGACCGGAACAGTGGTTTCGCCGTAGACGCCATATCGGTCGATCGTGAAATCGCGGAACTGGGCCGCCTTATTACCGTATTTGGTGTAGGTGTTGCGCGGGTGATCATAGGAACGATCCGAATGCAGGAAGCTGAAACCGGTCACCCAGAAGACGTTGGCGCCCGTAATCGAGCCAAGCCGCAGATCTTCTGTAGCCACCTTTTCGCGCGATTCCTGAACTTGCCAGTATTCCGTGGCATTCTGATTATTATGGATGGCTCTCTGGATGAATGCATCGTAGACGACGGGCGAGATATTATACGCGTTCGTGTATGATGAGATCGACGTGACCTGCCCGAACGACAGGGTGTGATTGGCCTGGACCGAGTAACGCTCAAGCGTCTTCTCCGCGTCGTCATAGATGCCTGGCGTCACGTCCATTTTCGGCTTGCTGCCGTAAGGACGCAGAACGATGTTTTCGCCCATCTCGCTCGCCTTCTGGCGCTCGGCGGACATGAGCACCGATGTCCCCGCAGCGACATCCCAGAGAAGGCTTCCCCGGAACGCGACAATATCGGGCTCGGATACGGGCTTCCCGGTCTGGATGTTGGTCATCGGATAATCGAAGGCCGAATAACGGATGGCGAGGCGGCCCGCCACTTGCTCCGACAACGCACCGCCGGCGGCGGCCTCCACGAGACGGTTGCCGTCCTGCCCCATTTCGACACCCACATACCCCTCGGTGGTGCGCGTCGGCTTCCGGCTTGTAATGTTGATTGCGCCGGCTTCCCCGATCCCGCCGAAAAGTGTGCCTTGCGGTCCCTTGAGGATGTCGATCTGCTCGACGTCGAGATTGCCGAGCGAAATATGCCGGCTGGTCAGAGGGCTGCCGTCGAGGTTCACAACCACCGACGTGTCGTCCATGCTCATGGGATAGAGGGCGCCGACGCCGCGGATATACATAGTGGAAACGTTGGCGCCACCCGACGAATTGACGCTCACGCCTGGCGTTGAGCGCAGCACATCTTCAACGCTGACGAGGCCGCGCTCGGCAATGTCGTTTCCTTGTATCGAGGTCACGCCAAACGGGAGATCCCTTGCAAGCTCTGCCGTGCCGCGCGCTTCGACCGTTATGGTCGGGAGATCGACGGCCCCGCCGGCGCCAGCGGCCTGGGTAGCCTCAGTCTGATTTCCGGAAGCTTGTGCCCATGCCCCTTGCGGTGTCGCCAGTGGAAACCCGAGACACATTGCAATAACGATCGTGCTGGCATGCGTGTAGCCGCGCCCCGGGGCCTGCGCCCGGGGCGATATTTCGCCCAATTTCATAGTCCCACCCCTGTTCTACTTGCCCAGACAAAGCTAACAGCGAAATATCGCACCTTGCCCGGGTGCGATATTTTCTACTGCCAGAACTTATATAATCGCTCTTTTGTTGTAGATAATACTCAACTCCCTCGCGATATACGGAAGCATTCACGTCAATTTATTGTCTACAATGCAACCCATGCCGAAATATAAATCTGATCTTTTTGGAATTGATATTCAGAATAGATCTAATATGTAGCGATTGCCGTTCGTGCATTGGATAAGATATACGCAGAGGAATATTGTCTAGCGACATCGGGACTGTTATTGATGGAAGCGGAACGAACGCTTCAGGAATTCCGCAGGCCGGAGAAGAGTGTGCCTCATCATCAACAAATCGCCGTTCCTGCGGCGTGGCGCGAGACGTTCGACAGAAAGATCGAACTCATTGGCTGGAAGGGCTTCACGCGTATCGACCAACCTGAGGAGGACGTGGCGATCTATACAGTCGATGCCACCGTTCCTTCCAATCTCGCAGTGCGAGCTGAAGGTCCGCCGACATTCTCGCTCAGCGTTTGCCTGAGCGGATACGGAACGTATTCGATCGATGGCGCTCTACCTCTGGACGTGAAACCGGGCTTCGGTGTGCTGTTCACGAGCCACCGCTATGCCTTCGGCGAAACCGCCGTGAAGGCAGGCGAACGCTTTCATTTCGTCGATCTCCGCTTCGAAAGTCGTTTTCTCGTTAAGGCGGGCGGAGTGGCGCTGGCGCGGCTCGGCGGCGATCTGCTCAGCGATCACAGCAGACCGGATCAGGAGATTTTCCTTGTCGGGTTTCAGGCGTCGGCACCGCTTCTCCAGGCGGCGCGGGATATCGCCGGATGCCGCCTTCAGCATGGGCTTGCGCGGAAACTCTATCTCTACAGCAAGGCCATAGAATGCTTGAGCCTCGTCGTGGACGCGTTCTCGCAGCCGCTCCAGACAAGGGGCGGCCTTCGCGACGAAGACCGCTTGCGCGTACACAGAGCGCAACAGATCATCGAAGCCCACTACGATGTCGATTGGACCATCGCGCGGCTGGCTCGCGAGGTCGGTGTGAACGAGCGCAAGCTCAAGGAGGGGTTCAGGCAGGTCGTCGGCAACTCGGTTCACGCCCACCTGCGCGAAGTTCGCATCGACGTGGCGGCGGCTTTGCTGGACGAGGGAAAAACTGTCACCGAAGCGGCATTCGCCGTCGGTTTCAGCAGCTTGAGCCACTTCAGCAAGGCGTTTGCCGCAGTGAAAGGCATGCTGCCGAGCCGCTATCGGAAATAGTGTCGCGTCGTGGATCGGTTCATCCGTTCGCTCAAGAAGAACGCAGCGAGGAACGGAGCGCTGTAGACTGCCCGGCGTGGCTCGTCCGTTTCGATCAATAAAAGTCCCGTTCGCGTTAGACATCGCGATCCGAAAAGAGCTTCGTTCAGTCGGTAAGAAAACAGGCGCGGGGGCGCGTGAGCCAATGACAACGACGAGTGTTGGCCTCGAAGCGGAGGCTGACGTGAGAGATCCCGAGGCATCGGCCAGCCAAACGTCGAGCCCGGACTATTTCGCGAGCCTGCGGCTTGTCGGGCGCTTCATGGAGGGGGCGCAGCTCAAGCTCGGCGCGACTGTCGCCATCGCAACCTTCGCGGTTGCCTGCGAACTGGTCCCCGTCTGGGCTGTCTACCGGCTCGTGTGCGAGATCATCGCGGGCTCGCTGGCGTGGTCCTCCGTGCTTGGCTATGCGGCGGCTTCGCTGCTTGCTGTCCTCCTGGGGTTTGCTGCGATGGGCTTCGCGTTGGCCCTGTCGCACATCGTCGCTTTCGACGCGATCTACCGCCTTCGCCTTGGCGTGGCCCGGCACATGGCGCGGCTGCCGCTCGGCTATTTCGCCGACCGTCCAAGCGGCGACGCCAAGAAACTCGTCATCGACGAGCCGGAAAAGCTCGAACTCATCGTCGCGCACGGTGTGCCGGAAGGCGTCAGCGCGCTAGCGACATGGCTTGCTGTTTCCATCTGGCTGTTCGCGGTCGACTGGCGCATGGCGCTTGCGGCAATCGTCGTGACGCCCGTTTCTTTCGTGCTCATCGTCACCGCAATGACGCGCGGAGGGCGTCGGGCTGGCGCCTATCAGGCGGCACAGCAGCGCATGAACGCCGCGATTGTCGACTATCTCGCGGGCATGGGCGTCGTGAAGATCTTCAACCGCGCCGGCGAAAGCTTTGCCGCGACCAGCGAAGCTGTGAAGAACTATGCGAAGATCGAAACGGAATGGGCGCGCGACTATCTCCCGCTGGGCGGCACCTTCTTCAGTCTGGTTCTCGCCAACATCGTTTTCATCTTGCCTGTCGGTTTGTTCCTCATGGCGTCGGGTAGCCTCGACCTGCCGACGCTCGTCTTCTTCATCATCCTGGGAGCGAATTACAGCCAGCCGCTGTTGAAGCTGTTCAATCAATTCCATGAACTCGCTCATATCAGCATGGGTTCGACGCTCGTCGCGGAGATTCTCGATACGGCCCCGCAGGCCGACCGGCGCGATGGGCCGAAGCCCACAGGCCATGACGTCGCCTTCGAGGCGGTGCGCTTCGGCTATGGCAAGCATGACGTGTTGCACGGCATAAGTTTCACGGCGCGGGCGGGAACGGTAACGGCGCTCGTCGGGCCTTCGGGCGGCGGCAAGAGCACCATCGCAGGCCTTGTGCCGCGCTTCTGGGATGTGCGGTCAGGCCGCGTGACAGTGGGCGGCGTCGATGTCCGCGACATGAGCCTTGACGACCTCATGGATACGGTCGCCTTCGTGTTTCAGAACACCTTCCTGTTCTCGGACACCATCGCCGCCAATATCCGGTTCGGTAATCCCGGCGCAACCGACACCGAGGTCGAAGCCGCCGCAAAGGCCGCGCGCGCGCATGAGTTCATCACGGCACTGCCGGATGGCTACGCAACGCGCCTCGGTGCGAAAGGAACCACGCTCTCGGGCGGCGAGCGCCAGCGCATCGCCATCGCCCGCGCCATTCTGAAGGACGCCCCCATTATCGTTCTCGACGAGGCCACGGCCTTCGCCGACCCCGATAACGAAGCAGCGATACAGGAGGCGATTGAGGCACTGACCGTCGGGCGCACCCTGATCATAGTCGCCCATCGACTTCACACCATCTCCGCCGCCGACGCTATCGTCGTAGTCGACCGGGGATGCGTCGCCGAAACTGGCCAGCATGAAAACCTTGTCGCGCAGGATGGTCTTTATGCGCGTCTTTGGGCCGATTACACCGCCGCGCGCCAGCAAACGCTGCGCCAGAGTGCGTCCGGAAAAGTGTGAAGCGGTTTTCCGGCAAGACGCACGCACGATAAAAGTCAAAGAGATAGAAAGGCTGGAAGGCAAGGATCATGACCGACACAGTCGCTGCGATGACCGATGCCACGGGAACGGAGGTCCGCTCCGATCTCGAAAGCTTCAAACGCCTCTGGGCGCTGGCCGGGCCGCTGCGTGGGCGCGTGCTCGCCGGGATCGTCTTTCGCTTCGCGCAGTCCTTCTGCCTCGGGCTTGCCTTCGCCACCGCGATTTCCGTCATCGGCGCGCTGGCCGCAGGAGCGACCATGACCTACGCCTGGGCGTGGCAGGTCACGGGGCTGATGGCGCTGTCGCTCGGCGGCCAGTTGCTGTTCGGGTATCTTTCCGCCACGCGAAGCTGGTTCGCGAGCTTTGCGCTTGCAGGCGAACTGCGGCTTTCGATGCTGGACCGGCTGCGCACCCTGCCGCTCGGCTTCCACCTTTCGCGAAACAAAGGCGACACGGTCACGGTGCTGACCTCCGACATGCAGATGCTGGAAAGCTTCATGTCCGACGCCCTGCCGCGCATCGCGCAGGCGTTCGGGCTTCCCGTGGCGGTGCTTCTCTACCTCGCCTGGCTCGATTGGGCCGTGGCGCTCGCGGCGACCGTGTCCATCGCCGCCGGCGTGCCGATCTATCTGTGGTCGAGTCATCGCCTTGCTGCGCTCGGTATCCACCGGCAGGACATGCAAGCCGAAGCGGCTGCGCGCATGATCGAATATGTGCAGGGCATCGCCGTCATCCGCGCGTTCAACCGCGTGGCCAAAGGGCAGGAGGATTTCCGCGCCGCGCTGAAAGCGTTCCGCGACATGTCCGTCAACATGGTGATGAAACTCACAGCGCCGCTCGTCGGCTTCAGCCTCACGATCATGCTTGGGGTGCCGCTCCTGATCTGCGTTGCGGGAACGCGGCTTCTCGGCGGGGCTATCGATACGCAAACGGCGCTTGCCGCCCTGATGCTGGTGTTTGCGCTCTATGGCTCCCTCGTCGGTCTCGTCGCCGTGATGGAACTGACGCGCATGGCGGACGCCTCGCTGACGCGCATGGACCGTATTCTCACCGCCAAGCCGCTGCCACTCCCGCAAGCTGCCCGCGAGCCGAGGGGTTTCGCCGTATCTTTCGACGCGGTCGACTTCGGCTATACGGCAGGAAGCTCGGCGCTCGACGGCGTGACTTTCGAGATCCCGGAACGCTCCATGACAGCCATCGTCGGGCCGTCCGGCGCCGGAAAAAGCACGATCCTCAATCTCATTCCCCGGTTCTGGGACGTCGATCGCGGCGCTATCTCCGTTGGCGGCGTCGATATCCGCGACATTGAGGCGGAAAGCCTGAACCGGCTTATCACCGTAGTGTTTCAGGACGTCTGTCTGTTCTCGGGCACGATTTTCGACAACATCGCTTTCGGCCGAAAGGATGCGAGCGTCGAAGAAGTCGAGGCAGCGGCCCGCGCCGCTCAGGCACACGATTTCATCATAGCGCTGCCGGAAGGCTATGCGACGCGCGTGGGCGAAGGCGGGGCTGCACTGTCAGGCGGCGAACGCCAGCGCGTGTCCATCGCCCGCGCGATTCTCAAGGATGCCCCCATCGTGCTGCTCGACGAAGCGACGGCGGCGATCGATCCGACCAATGAGCGCGCTATCCAGGCGGCGCTTCAGTCGCTCGTCGCCGACAAGACGCTCATCGTGGTTGCTCATCGACTATCGACAATCCGCGCCGCCGACCAGATTCTTGTCATGGATCGCGGTCAGATCGTCGAACATGGCCGCCACGAAACGCTCGTCGATGCGGGAGGCCTTTATCAAGGTCTCTGGCATCATTGGACCGAAGCGGCGCAGTGGCGAATCGGAGCCGCGCCGATATCAAACAAAGGAAAGCCTGACTTCCAGCGCGGTCCTTTGGGACTGCGTCCGTTTCCGAGGGTTGAGCAGCCGAGATCGGGGCACTAATTGTCTTACCGCTTTCGGCCCTCATGTGCCGTTTTGACCCGCCGCATAACGAGGGCGAGGCGCTCTCTCACGCAAAGCCTCTCCAAGTGTTCAATGAGTAGGCGCCGTTCCTTCTCGTCGACTATCGACATCGCGCATCGGACGCCGTGCACGGCTGTCCATCCGCGAGTGCCAAAGGTGCTGAAGCAGGTCGGCGCGATCTCCACCTCGCACATGACGCTGCATCGGTGCTTCGTGCGCCACAGGCTCAACCGCACCGCGTGACTTGCAGACAGGCCGGTTTCCCGGCCTGTCGTAAGCATCCGGTGAGGGCCGCAGCGTGAGCGCTTGCGGTTGATGACTACGCCGC
>NZ_JASGFR010000064.1:0-10463 GCF_047605405.1 Rhodomicrobium sp.
GTGGTCACGCGCAACGTCCGCGACTTCGAGCCGATGGGCGTTCCGCTGCTTAACCCCTGGGCCGATTGATGAAGCGGTGAGGCCGTTTGATAGAAGCTAGCGCCTCGACGCTAATCACTCACGGCCTCATCGCCGTCGAGCGAGGCCCGGAAGCTCCGCTCGACCCACTCGACGACGGGGATCCCCTCTACTTCGGCAGCCCTTGCCACGGCTTCTTTCAAATCCTGGGCGATGCGCAAGCTTCGGGACATGAAGGCCGATCTGCCGGAGGCAGCGAATTTCCGCCTTAAGCAACTCTCGGCCTTGTTCGCCTGGGCGCTGAAGAACGATCTCGTCGCGACCAACCCGGCTGAAAAGGTGGAAAAGCTGAAAAGCGGGTCGGACGGCTTCTACACCTGGACCGACGACGATGTGGACGCCTTCGAGGCGCATTGGCCCGTTGGCTCGAAGCCACGGCTTGCAATGGCGATCATGCTTTATCTTGGCGTGCGCCGCTCGGATGCCGTGCGGATTGGCAAGAAACACGAGAACAGGGATGGATTGTTTGTCACCTTCTCTCAGTTCAAGGGCCGGGAGAACGGCGCGAAAGTTCTGACGTTGCCGATCCTGCCTCCGCTTCGCGCCATCCTCGATGCGAGCGCGCTTGGCCCCGCGACGTGGCTCGAAACCGCATACGGCAAGCCGCACAGCGCGGCTGGCTTCGGCAACATTTTTCGCGAATGGTGCCGGGAAGCCGGGCTGCCGCAATGTTCCCCGCATGGGCTGAGGAAGATCGGCGCGGTGCGCGCCGCCGAAGCCGGCGCAAGCGAGCATGAGTTGATGGCGATGTTCGGCTGGGACGACGCCAATATGGCGCGGATTTACACCCGCAAAGCCGCGCAAAAGAAGCTTGCCGCAAGCGGCGCGGCCAAACTCAGCCTGGAGAGCATTGTCCCACCCGCTGTCCCACTGAGGAAGAAGGATGGCAGAAACAATGACTTAAAAAGGTATTGGCGCCCCCTAGGGGAGTCGAACCCCTCTTTCAAGATTGAAAATCTTGCGTCCTAACCGATAGACGAAGGGGGCGCTCAGCGGCCTTGCGGCCGGTCCGGGATATAAAGCGGGTTTTGCACGGCTTGGCAAGGGCCAAGACGCATCGAAAAGCAATTCCGTGCGGGCAGGGGTGACGGGACCGTGCACCTTCCATTTCCGAATTCGTAGGGTGCGCTCAACCATTTTTCGAAATCAGGCACTCGATCTCATGCAGCGGGGGGCTTGCGACAATAATCCCGATCAACCTTCGTCGTTCGGGCGCGCCGCCGTCGCCCTTGGCACCGACGATTGTCCTGATGTCCGACGAGCGACAAGGCACGCTTCAACGCTTTCGCCGCGGCAGGTGGCGCGGCGCTTGCCGGCTTCGCGCTGTTCCGAGGCCATACGACATCACTAGCTCATACAGCGTGATTTCAATCCGATCGAAACGACGTTCTCCGGTCTCAGGATCATGCTCCGCAAGGCTGGCGATCGCACCGTCAACGGCGCTGTGGTCCCGCCCAGGCAGGCTCGCCGGCCTGTTCAAGCCAGACGAGTGCGCCAATTACTTCAAGTCACGCGGCCAAAAGCAACGGAAACCGCTCTAAACGCCATCGTGCCGCGTGCCCTCCTCATCGAGGATCGCCACGCTTCGCATGTAGGACTGATAGGCTTTTTCCTGCGTGTCGCCGATGGCGAGCACGCCGAGCTTGCCGAACTCCGACAGCGCGCCGACGAGATGAAACACGACGCCTTCCTGCTTCGCGGCGTCGAAATGCAGCCTCTGTGTGGCGGCGATGTCGATGAGGTCGGTCGGCGTCAGCCCGCGGTAATGGTCCGCGTGAAGATTGTCCGACGCGTAATAGAAGCACGGCTTGCCCGCCGCGCTGTAGAACAGGCCGGTTTTCGGCTCGTAGCGGCCGGCCGTGAGATATTGCAGCATGAGGAACGGGTGCGTGGTGCCGCCCTTCCGGAGGTTGATCTCGATCGCGTAATGGCGCCACGGCTCACCCTCGTCGTCCTTCACCGACATGAAATCGATGGCGAAACGGCCGAGCGCGCCTTTCGACGCGAGCACCTCGCCCGCGCGGCGTCCGAGTTCCTGAATGTCGAGGCGATAGCCTTCATCTGCGGGGAATTTGCAGCCGAGAAACACCTGCTCGTTCGCCCCGCCGAGCACCTGATCGTGCGTCGAGATGGTCTCAAGCGTGCCCACGGGATCGACACGGAACTGCGATGAGGGCGAACGCTTGATCTTGCCCTCGATGAATTCCTCCACGATGCCGCCCATAAGCTCGAACTTTTCCATGAAGGCGTCGAACGTCATTTCAGCCGATTCGAAGCCGATATGCGGGAGCCGTTCGCGCACCCAGTCGGAAAGGCCCGTTTCAGGCGCGCCCTCGAAGCGAAACAGCGCGTTGCCTTCGCCGGAAAACCCGTCGTTCAGCTTGACCACCGCGCGCCGCAGCGCCGGGTTGCGCTCCTTCAGCGCAACGAGCGCGTTCACGATGTCGTCCGCGTTCTCAAGGTCTTCGAAGCCCGCGGGCATGGCGATGCCCGCTTCGCGGAATATCTTGCGCGAGCCGCTCTTGGAGCCCCAGCAGGAAACGTCGGGATCCGAGCCGTAAATCGGCAGGTCGAGCTTCAGCGCGAGCTTCTTTTCGAGCGGCGTCACGGTGAAGAAGGTCACATGCGCCGCGTGCGGATCGGGGATCGCCGCCTTGATCCGCTCGATGAGGCGCGGGCGCGCGAGGATCTTGGCGGAGAGCGGCGCGTCGGAGCTGTCGTAGCAGGAGAGAAGCACGAGCCTCTTTTTGGCGTGCTGGGCCGGGATGCCCGGCAGAAGATGGAGGTAATAGTCGATGATCGGCGTCGCGATGGGCGTGCTCGTAACGTAGATGACGCGCGTGCGGGGAAAACGGAGCAGCAGAAGCAGGCAAAGCAGCCGCTCTTCATAATGGTGAACGCCCGCGATGCGCGCCATCACTTCGCGGTCGAAGGTAATGCTTGGCACGATCACCACAGTTCGCGGCGTATTCGGGTCGGCGAAAATCTTCGCGTAGGTCTCGCGGAAGTGATCCTGCAAGACTTTCGACCTTGCCAGTTCGACCGGCTCGAAAGTTACGGCATTAGCCCCGCTCAAGCGCGTTTCCCGTGGTTCTTCCGCTCTTTACCGAGCGTTCCAATATTATATTGAAAAGGTACCGACATTGCTTCCAGTCGACAAGCGAAGCGGATGCGGCACATTCCCTGCTCGTTAAGGAAAAATCGATGACTTCAGTTCCCGAGACCGGCTCCCTTCCCCGCGATGTCAGCGCGCTCCTCGGAGATTTAGGTGTTTCGAGCGAGGCTCATTCGAGCGGCGCGTTCGAGGCGAAGACGCCGATCACGGGTGAGATCATCGGGCGCGTGCGGCTCGGCGGTGCGTCCGACATGAACGCGGCGGTCGATGCGGCGCATGAAGCCTTCCTCGTCTGGCGCAGCGTTCCGGCGCCCGCGCGTGGCGAACTCGTGCGGCTGTTTGGCGAGGAACTCCGCGCCAACAAGCAAGCTCTCGGCCGCCTCGTGACCATCGAAACAGGCAAGATCGCGTCCGAGGGCCTCGGCGAAGTGCAGGAGATGATCGACATCTGCGATTTCGCGGTGGGCCTCTCGCGGCAGCTTTACGGCCTCACCATCGCGAGCGAGCGCGCGGACCATCGCATGATGGAGACGTGGCATCCGCTGGGCGTGGTCGGCATCATCTCGGCGTTCAACTTTCCTGTGGCGGTATGGGCCTGGAACGCGGCGCTCGCGCTCGTTTGCGGCAACGCGTGTGTGTGGAAACCGTCGGAGAAAACGCCGCTGACGGCGCTCGCCACGCAAGCGCTGTTCGAGCGGGCGGCGGCGCGATACCGCAAGGCGGGGCATGTCGCGCCGGAGGGGCTTTCATCTGTCGTTATCGGCGCACGCGAGGCTGGCGAAGCGCTTGTCGATAACCGCCTCGTGCCGCTCGTCTCCGCCACGGGCTCCACGGCAATGGGCCGCGCGGTCGGCCCGCGCCTTGCCTCGCGCTTCGCTCGCGCCATCCTCGAACTCGGCGGCAACAACGCGGCCATCGTATGCCCGACCGCCGACATCGATTTGAGCCTTCGCGCGGTCGCCTTTGCCGCGATGGGCACGGCGGGCCAGCGCTGCACGTCGCTCAGGCGGCTGTTCGTGCATAATTCCGTCTATCACAAGCTCGTGCCGCGCCTGAAGCAGGCGTTCGTGAGCGTGAAGATCGGCAATCCGCTGGACGATGGCACGCTTGTCGGCCCGCTGATCGACGAGGCGGCCTACGCGGCGATGTACAAGGCGTTCGAGGAGGCGAAGGCGTCCGGCGGAAGCCTCTTCACCGGCGGCGAGCGCATCCGCGCGGGCGTGCCCGAGGGCGGCGTCTATGTCCAGCCCACGCTGATCGAGATGCCTGAGCAGGTCGGCCCCGTTCTCAAGGAAACCTTCGCGCCGATCCTCTACGTGATCCGCTATAACGACTTCGAGGAAGCCATTCGGCTCAACAATGAAGTGCCGCAGGGGCTTTCGTCCTCGATCTTCACCAACGATCTGCGCGAGGCGGAACTGTTCCTCTCCGCGCGCGGCTCGGATTGCGGCATCGCAAACGTCAATATCGGGCCGTCCGGCGCGGAGATCGGCGGCGCGTTCGGCGGCGAGAAGGAAACGGGCGGCGGCCGCGAGGCCGGTTCCGACTCATGGAAGGCCTACATGCGCCGCGCCACCAACACCATCAACTACGGCTCGACGCTTCCTCTCGCGCAGGGCGTGAAGTTCGAGGTGGGGCGGTAGCCGATAGCAGCCGACACCGGGCGGGCAGAGCCACGCCCGCTTTCGCTCACGCCATTTCGCGCGCTCAGCTTCGCCAGTCGATATAGACGTTGCCGCGCGCGTCGGCGCCGATGACGACATCGTCGAACTTGGCGAGGCGCAGCTTGCGGACTTCGCCCGTCGCGGTTCGTTCGGTCGTGACTTCCTCGATGAAGGGAAAATCCTTCAGGCTGCGCCAATCGACCTGTTCTTCGAGCGGGCCGCGCGGCGTGGAGATCGTCAGCGCGCCCGCGTCATCTTCGCTTGCGACGATGGAAACACTCGTCTCGTTGCGCGAGATGGTGATGGCCGCACCCTGCGTCTGGGGAGCCTCGCTGACATTGATGTGCGACGGCCAGACGCTCCGATGAAACGGGATGACTTCTCCTGCGCGCATGGTTCTATCCTCCGGGATTCGCTGAAGGACAGTCTTTCCCAGGAACCCTGCGCGGGGCTTTTTCCGTTATCGGCAATTCGATTAATAATTGAATCACTGGGTGCGGGACCGTTGCTCCTTCACTCGCGCGATCAGCTTTTCCACGTCCGGCAGGATGTTGCGCACGATGACCGCGACGCCGTCGGCTGTCGGATGCAGGCCGTCCGGCTGGTTGAGCGCGGGCACGGTTGCGACGCCCTTCAGAAAAAACGGATAGAGGATCGCGTGGTGTTTCTCCGCGAGGCGGGGCCACATCGCGCGAAAGCTCGCGGCGTAGTCCTCGCCCCAATTGCGCAAGGGCTCCATGCCGGCGGCCAGAAGCTCGATCCGCTTCTCTGACAGCGCCTTCAGGATCGCATCGAGCGAGGCTTCCGTCTGCTTCGGATCGAGACCGCGCAGCATGTCGTTCGCACCAAGTTCGACGATCGCCGCATCGACGGGCTCGGACAGGCTCCAGTCGAGCCGCGCCGCGCCGTCCGCCGCCGTGTCGCCCGAGACGCCTGCATTCAGGACGCGCACGGGATATCCTTTAGCGCGAAGCGCTGCCTGCAACTGCGCCGGAAAAGACTTGTCGGGTGGAAGCTGGAAGCCCGCCGTCAGGCTGTCGCCGAACGCGAGGATCACGATTTCCTTCTCAGGCTCGGTGGCGTGCGCGGGCGACATGACGAAAGCGGTTACAAAAATCGCGGCGAACGCAGTCGAAATTGCCGACAATCCTTTCCATATGAAGCGCGGCAACGAAGTCTCGAAACGGTGTCTCATTTGCAATTTCCCTCGGTTTCCGAAGCGCCGCACGCCGGCGCGCCTCGCCGGGCCGCTCCGGTCATAGATCTGAAAGGCGTGACGCTCACGCTGAAAAGCCGCGCGGGCGCAGTCGACATCCTGCGCGGCATCGATCTTTCCGTATCGGAAAGACAGTCCGTCGCGCTGGTCGGTCCGAGCGGTTCCGGCAAGTCGTCGCTGCTCATGGTGATGACCGGCCTCGAAGCCGCCACCTCGGGCCGCGTCATCGTCGCGGGCGAGGATTTCACGACGCTTGGCGAAGACGCGCTCGCCGCGATCCGGGGCCGCTCGATCGGCATCGTGTTCCAGTCCTTCCACCTGATCCCGACCATGACGGCCATCGAGAATGTGGCTCTGCCGCTCGAATTTCTCAATCGCGCCGACGCGTTCGAACGCGCGGAGGCAGCGCTTTCCGAGGTCGGACTATCGGGCCGCTTTCATCACGTTCCGGGGCAGCTTTCCGGCGGCGAACAGCAGCGCGTGGCGCTGGCCCGGGCGCTCGTCGCGGAGCCGAGCATCCTGTTCGCGGACGAGCCGACCGGCAATCTCGACGGAGAAACGGGGCGTCAGATCATGGACCTGATCTTTTCGCTGCATCGCCGCTTCGGCACGACGCTCGTGCTTGTGACGCACGACCCCGCGCTGGCGAAACGCTGCGAGCGTGTCGTCGCCATGCATGACGGGCGGATCGCGGCGTCGATCCAGGAGACGGCGTCGGCATGACGGTTGCCACCGAAACGGAAGCGCCGCGCACGCGGAGCCGTGCCCTGCCGCTCGCCCTTCGCCTTGCTCTGCGCGACCTTCGCGGCGGCGTGGCGGGCTTCTGGATCTTCCTCGTCTGCATCGCACTCGGCACGGGCGCCATCGGCGCGATCAACGGCCTTTCAGGCGCCATCCGCGATGCGCTGGCGCGCGACGCAACGCTGCTGCTCGGCGGCGACGTCGAGGCGACGCTCATCCATCGGCAGGCAAACACCGACGAGCGCGCCTTCCTCGAAAGCGTCGGCCGCGTCAGCGAGGTCGCGACCATGCGCGCGATGGCGCGTCGCCCCGACGCGAACGCGCAGGCGCTCGTCGATTTGAAAGCCGTGGACGGCGCATATCCGCTTTACGGCACGGTGACGATGGAGGAAGGCAAGAACCTCGATGCCGTCCGGCGCGGCGGCCTCGCGGTGGATCGCACCATACTGGACCAGCTTGGCCTCAAGCTCGGCGACGAGATCACGCTCGGCAAGGCATCGTTCCCGGTCGTCGCAGTGCTCGGACAGGAGCCGGATCGTTTCGCTGCGGGGCCGGCCTTCGGCGCGCGCATCCTGATGTCGTCCGAAGCGCTCAGGGCGACGGGGATCGCCGAACCTGGCGCGCTCGTGCGCTGGGCGTATCGCATCAAGGTTGAAGGCGGCGCGCCGCCCACGTTCAAGGCTGCGTTGTCCACGGCGTTTCCCGAAGCGGGCTTTCTCCTGCGCGACACATCGGACCCCACGCCCGGCATCCGCAACACGCTGGACCGGCTCGCCGAGTTCCTGACGCTCGTAGGGCTGACGGCGATGCTCACCGGCGGTATCGGCGTGGCGAACGCGGTTTCGGCCTTCGTCGAGCGGCGGCGGCGGACCATCGCAACGTTCAAGGCGCTCGGCGCATCGCAGCGGACGATCTTTCATGTCTTTCTCATCGAGATGGCGTTGTTTGCCGCGCTCGGTATCCTCATCGGTTTCGGAATTGCACTCGCCGTGCCGTGGCTTGTCGCGGGGCTGGCAAGCGCCCTCCTGCCGGTGAGCCTCGAGCCGGGGTTCCAGCCGGAAGCGCTCGGGCTCGCGGCGCTGTTCGGTGCGCTGACGGCGCTGCCCTTCATCCTGTGGCCGCTCGGGCGCGCGCAACAGGTGCGGGCTGCCGAACTGTTCCGCAACGGCAGCGAGGACGCGGCATGGCTTCCGCCGCGCGCCTATCGCTACGCCTCGCTCGGCGCGGTGGCGCTGCTCGCCGCCTCGGCCATTCTTCTGTCGCAGAATCAGAAGATCGCCGCCGCTACGGCTGCCGCCCTGTTCGCGGTTTTCGTGCTGTTCTGGTTTATCGGCGCGGGCATACGCCGGTTCGCCGCGCGGCTTCCGAGGCCGAAGCGGCCTGAAGTGGCGCTCGCGCTCGCGAATATCGCGGGGCCGGCCAGTCTCGCGCGCACCATCGCGCTTTCGCTCGGCGCGGGGCTGACGCTGCTGACCGCCGTCTCGCTTGTCGATGCATCGCTCACGAACGAACTCAAGACGCGGCTGCCGGAGCACGCGCCAAGCTATTTCTTCATCGGCATCCCGAAGCAAAGCCTCGCCGCGTTCGAGGATCTGCTGGAGGAAAAGACGCCAGACGCGCGCATCGCCACAGCGCCGATGCTGCGAGGGCGGCTCGTTGCGCTGAAGGGGGTGCCGGTCGAGCAGATCAAGGCTCCATCGTCCGCCGAGTGGGTGCTGAACGGCGACCGCGGCATCACCTATTCGGACGCTGTGCCGTCGGGCTCGCAAATCACCGAAGGCGCCTGGTGGCCCGCCGACCATAATGGCGAGGCGCTCGTTTCCTTCGAGGCGGAGATCGGCAAGGCGCTCGGGCTTGCGGTCGGCGACATGGTGACGGTAAACGTGCTCGGCCGCAACTTGCAGGCGAAGATCGCCAACTTCCGCAGTGTGAAGTGGGGTTCGATCGACATCAACTTCGTCATGATCTTCTCGCCGAACGCGCTCAAGGCCGCGCCGTTCACCTGGCTCGCGACGCTTTCATGGCCGGAAGGCAAAACGCCCGACGCCAAGGGCGAAGCCGAGGTGATGAAGGCCGTCGCCGGTGCTTATCCTTCAGTCTCCGCCGTCCGCGTGCGCGACGCCCTCGCCGCCTTCAACGGCGTATTCGAGAAAATCATGACGGCGGTGCGTGCCGCTGGCAGCATCACGCTCATCATGGGCGCGCTGGTGGTCGCGGGCGCTCTCCTCACGGCCCAGCGGCGGCGCATCTACGAAGCGGTCGTGCTGCGCACGCTCGGGGCCAGTAAGCGCCGCGTCATAACGGCGCATCTTCTTGAATACCTGATGCTTGCGGCTTGCCTTTCGGCGGTCGCAGCCGCGCTTGGGCTTTTGGCAGCGTGGGTTATCGTGAAATATGTCATGGGATTAACTTTTGTTGTGTCGCTATCGGCGCTATTGCAGCCATCGGCGATTGAAACCATATTCGTCACTGCGCTGGGTGCGTTGGGGACATTCAAAGTCCTTTCAGCGAAACCGGCGCAATATCTGCGTTCCGAGTGAACGTCTGGATGGCGACGACAGGGCAGGCCGCCTGACAATGAGGCCGTGCTCCAGGCCGTCCGGGGTGAAACCTGGAAGACCTTCTGCGCAGACCTTTTTAGAAAAGATGTCAGGGACCAAAGAGGACAATGGCAGACTACGACACGTCTCGAGCATATAACGTGAATGCTCGCGCGCGCACGGACGCCTTCGCGATTGACGAAGGTCTGCGCGCGTACATGATCCGCGTTTTCAATTACATGGGTATCGGACTGGTCGTGACGGGTGTCATGGCCTACGCGATCTACAGCCAGTCCGTGATCACCAACGATGCCGGCAAGATCGTCGGCTTGACTTCGCTCGGCACGGTCATCTTCAAAAGCTGGGTGAAGTGGCTCGTGATGTTCGCGCCGCTGATCGTGGTTTTCGCCTTCTCGGCGACGATCAACAGGATGAGCGCCGCAACCGCGCAAGCCGTGTTCTGGCTGTTCGCAGCGCTGATGGGGCTGTCGCTTTCGAGTATCTTCATCGCCTACACCGGTAACTCGATCGCACGCATCTTTTTCATCACCGCCGCGACCTTCGGCGCCGTCAGCTTCTGGGGCTACACGACCAAGCGCGACCTGACGAAGTTCGGCTCGTTCCTGTTCATGGGCCTGATCGGCATCGTTATCGCGAGCCTTGTGAACATCTTCGTGGGGTCGACTGCGGTTCAGTTCGCAATCTCGGTCCTCGCCGTGCTGATCTTCACGGGCCTCACCGCCTATGACACGCAGCAGCTGAAGGATAATTACTACGCTCAGGCGCAGTATGGAGAAGAGACGCTGGGCCGTGCCGCCATCCTTGGCGCGCTGAGCCTTTATCTCAACTTCATCAACATCTTCGTGGCGCTGCTGCAGCTCTTCGGCGACCGCCGCGAGTAGCTTTCTCCGCAAGTGCAGCAAAAAGGCCCCGCGAGGGGCCGTCACACTGCTGACAAAGCTCCCGCCTCGGCGGGAGCTTTTTTGATTCAGCGGGTCATGCTGAAGAAGCCGGTTCCCTCAACAGAGCGTGCTCGGAATGGTGAGCATCGAGGGACTGTTGCAGATCGCAAGCTACCGCCATTACAAAGGCGATCCGGCGCGATCATT
>NZ_JASGFR010000065.1:0-10004 GCF_047605405.1 Rhodomicrobium sp.
ATCCGCTGGGGCGCGGACACGGTGATGGACCTGTCCACCGGCCGCAACATCCACACGACGCGCGAATGGATCATCCGCAACGCGCCCGTACCCATCGGGACCGTGCCGATCTATCAGGCGCTGGAGAAGGTGAACGGCGACCCCGTCAAGCTCGATTGGGAGGTCTACAAGGACACGCTCATCGAGCAATGCGAGCAGGGCGTCGACTATTTCACCATCCATGCGGGCGTGCGCCTGCGCTATGTGCCGCTGTCGGCGAAGCGCGTCACCGGCATCGTGTCGCGCGGCGGCTCGATCATGGCGAAGTGGTGCCTCGCGCATCACCGCGAGAGCTTCCTCTATGAGCGCTTCGACGAGATTTGCGACATCATGCGCCGCTATGACGTGTCGTTCTCGCTCGGCGACGGGCTGCGCCCCGGCTCCATCGCGGACGCTAACGACGCGGCGCAATTCGCGGAGCTTGAGACGCTCGGCGAACTGACGAAGGTGGCCTGGGCCAAGGGCTGTCAGGTGATGATCGAGGGGCCGGGCCACGTGCCGCTGCACAAGATCAAGGTGAACGTCGAGAAGCAGCTTGCGCTGTGCGGCGAGGCGCCGTTCTACACATTAGGCCCGCTCGTCACCGACATCGCGCCCGGCCACGACCACATCACGAGCGCCATCGGCGCGGCCATGATCGGCTGGTTCGGCACGGCGATGCTCTGCTACGTGACGCCGAAGGAGCATCTCGGCCTGCCCGACCGCGACGACGTGAAGGCGGGCGTGATCGCCTACAAGATCGCGGCGCACGCGGCCGACCTCGCCAAGGGGCACCCGGCGGCGCAGCTTCGCGACAACGCGATTTCGCGCGCGCGCTTCGAATTCCGCTGGGAGGATCAGTTCAACTTGGGGCTCGACCCCGAGGGCAGCCGCGCCATGCACGACGAGACGCTGCCGAAGGACGCGCACAAGGCCGCGCATTTCTGTTCGATGTGCGGGCCGAAATTCTGTTCGATGGAGATCACGCAGCAGGTGCGCGACTATGCGGCCAAGTTGAACGAGACGCCCGAGATGGCCGCGCAGGCGGGCATGGACGAGATGAGCGAGAAGTTCAAGGAGATGGGTGGGGAGGTTTATGTGGAGCGTTGAACGCGATGCAGTCCGACACCACGTCCAACGCAAACCTAGGCAATTAGCTGGTTAACTGCTAGCGTCGGTTTCGGTCTCTTTTCAGAGAGTGGCGACTCCTCGCCACACCATCCAGCCATCGTCACGGTTGCCCATGACCAGCGCCGTGTTTCCAGGGCAAACGCACACCACCGCGTTTAGCGCCCTCCCGGACTGGCCCGCCCGGGATCTGCTCAAAAGTTTGGTCAAATCGACCTCGCTTTCTAGCGAATCATGTTCGCCTATCAATACAATAAATGGGGAGCGAACTACGCGGCTACGTGAGTTCGAATATACACAACAAAGAGACGCTGCCGAAGGACGCGCACAAGGCCGCGCACTTCTGTTCGATGTGTGGACCGAAATTCTGTTCGATGGAGATCACGCAGCAGGTGCGCGACTATGCGGCCAAGTTTAACGAGACGCCCGAGTGGCCGCGCAGTCGGGGATGGATGAGATGAGCGAGAAGTTCAAGGCGATGGGCGGAGAGGTTTATGTTGCGAAAGATTCCAGAATAGAAAGCAAAGGCTAAGTTTGTTAGTCAACCTTGACTGAATTCCGAACACACTCAGCAAAGACAGAAAGCGCCTCGTCATTTTGGGCTAAACTATTCCTGAGGCCCTTGCTAATTTCAAGTTGAACTCCCTTGTGGCGTTTTCCCCGGTTGCAGATGTTTTTGGGTTCCAGACCCGGGAAGCGTTTTGCTTGGACTGCGTTAAACCCCGCTCCGCTAAGTTCGGCCTGAATGAATTGCTTAAGATCATGGTCGAGCCCGCCTATCTCAACAAGCTCCTCATCGCCTCGCATGCCGTGCACAGCGATCACAAAATCGCAGGTCGCGATGAGTTTTAGGCACGCTGGTTCATCGAACTTCGTAGAAGTTATATGCAGGTTCTCGAATGAATTCGGCATTACCCCTTCAAAGCAATATAAGCTATGCACATTAGCTGCTATCGATGAAGCGATATCTGAAGTTCGCAGCTCAATCCGACCACCGTGTGGTGCGATCACTGCCATTGGCGAACCTCTATCGTCAACCCTTATTCGATAATCCCTTCCTGAATTGACGCTTTGAGAAAGCTGATAAAAACTTTCAAATCGGTCTTGCACCATGCGCTCTATCCATCGCAGATTTTAATTTATTGGCGTATTTATTTATTTATCATTAACGCAGATACAATGCGAATAAGCGTCGACTAATAATTAGCTTGTTCAAAAGTGCCCCGCCTCCGGAACAACCTACCCACATGCCAGCGTGCAAACTTGTAAGCGTGACCGTCTTCGCGGGAAGCACCTAGTAGAATGCTCGCAAAGGTGCTATATAAAGCGCTCATAAAAGCGCGGTTCAGGGTATGGCACACACGATCCTTGCGGGGACGACAGCGAGCGTCACCGAACTCAAGAAAGACCCGATGGGCACGGTGCGAGCCGGCGATGGCGAGCCCGTGGCGATCCTGAACCGGAACGAGCCGGCCTTTTACTGCGTTCCGGCGAAAGCTTTCGAGCGCCTTATGGAGCGCCTCGAAGATCTGGAATTGAACGCCATCGCCGACGCGAGGAAGGGCGAAAGGGCCATTCCGGTCACGCTCGATGACCTATAGGCTCGCCTTCCTTGAAAGCGCTCTGAAGGAATGGAAGAAGCTCGACGCGCAGACGCGGGAGCACTTCAAGGCGAAGCTGAAAGAGCGGCTGGAAGGCCCGCGCGTGCCATCGGCCAAGCTCTCCGGTTCGCCGGATCGCTACAAGATCAAGCTTCGCAGCGCGGGCTATCGCCTCGTCTATGAGGTTCGCGATAAGGAAGTTCTGGTTGTCGTCGTCGCGGTCGGGAGGCGAGATCGCGACGCCGTTTACAAAGCCGCCGCGAAGCGTGGTGGCGGCAGGCTGCACGATGACCGGTAGAGGCGCCCCTCCTAAACCTCAAACGCCACGCCAACCTCCGGCACCACCACATTCTGCCCCGTTGCCAGCGCGATGAACTCATCCGGCGTCTGGTCGATGATCGGGAACGTGCCGTAGTGGATCGGCACCACCGCGTCGAAGTGGAAGAACTTGCGCGCCGCAAACGCCGCTTGCTTCGCGCCCATGGTGAAGCGGTCGCCGATGGGCAGGAAGCCCACCTTCGGGGAGTAAAGCGCGTCGATCAGCGCCATGTCGCCGAAAATGCCGGTGTCGCCTGCGTGGTAGATCGTCTTGCCGAGGCCCTCGATCACGATGCCGGTCGGGTTGCCGAGATAGACCGCCTGCCCGTTCACGCTGGTCGACGACGAATGAAACGCGTTCACGAAGCTCACCGACACGCCGCCGCCGAGATCGATGGCGCCGCCGGGGTTGCCGACCTCCACCTTCTCCACGCCCTGCGCCGCGAGATGCATCGCCAGCTCGTACACGGCGACGAGCGTCGCGCCGGTCTTCTTGCAGATCGCCACCGCGTCGCCCACGTGGTCGTCATGGCCGTGCGTCAGCACCACATGCGTCGCGCCCGCCGCCGCCTCGTCCACGGAGCCCGTGAATTTCGGATTGCCCGTCAGAAACGGGTCGATCAGGATGACGTGACTGCCGTTTTCCGCGCGAACGGCGGAATGCCCGAACCATGTCAGCTTCATTGCAAATCTCCCGAAGATGAGCGACGAGTAAAAGCGGTGCCCGCACTATATGAAAATGCGGCGCGCCCGCAATTTGTAAAAAACTCCCGCAGGTGACTTTCGTGCCCTCCGAACTCGTGCCGCTTTCCGACCTTGTCTTGAGGCTCAAACGCGACGAGCGGCTGATGGGCCTCGATGTCGGCACCAAGACCGTGGGGCTTGCGCTTTCGGACGTGATGCGCCAGATCGCGTCGCCGTTCGACACCATCCGCCGTACGAAATTCACGGCCGACGCGGTGAAACTGCTGGAGCACTGCAAGGCGCAAGGCGTGGGCGGTCTCGTCGTGGGCCTGCCGGTCAATCTCGACGGCACGGAAGGCCCGCGCGCGCAGTCTACCCGCGCTTTCGTGCGAAGCCTCGGCGCGCTCACGGATATGCCGATGGCTTTCTGGGACGAGCGTTTGTCCACCGCCGCCGCCGAGCGCGCGCTCTTCGAAGCGGACGCGAGCCGCAAGCGCCGCGCCGAGGTCATCGACAAGATGGCCGCCGCCTACATCCTGCAAGGCGCTCTCGACCGCGTGAACTACGCATGACCGCGATCCTCGAAGCGCTGGCGCCGCTGTTTCTCATCACGGCGCTGGGTTACGGCCTCGCGCAGAAGCGCTTCGGCGGCGAAGCCTTGTGGCGAGCGCTCGACACCCTCGTGTTTTATGTGCTTTTTCCCGCGCTGCTCGTGAAAACGCTGATGCGCGCCGACCTGCACAACGTGCCCGCCGCCGACTATGTCTTCGTGTCGGTCGCGTCGGTGACGATCATGGCCGCAGCCCTGCTCGCGGGCTGGCTTTCATTCGGGCGGCCGATCTCCGGCCCCGCCTTCACGAGCTTCATGCAAGGCACGATCCGCTTCCAGAGCATCGTTTCGGTCGCCGTTGCGTCGGCGCTGTTCGGCGAACGCGGGCTAACCTTCGCAGCGCTCACCGTGGCATCCGTCATTCCGACGGTGCAGCTATATTCGGTGCTCGCTCTGTCGGTGTTCGGCGAAGGCGCGGCTGAAATGAGCGTAGGGCAAGCCGTGCGTCGCGTGGCGTCGAACCCGCTTTTCCTGGCCTGCGTCGCCGGTCTGATCCTTAATGTGACAGGCGCGCCGGACTTCGCGTTTCAGACGCTGTCGCTTCTCGGCTCCGCCTCCATCGGCTTGACGCTGCTTTCGGTCGGCGCGGGCTTCAACATGGGCACGGCGCGGGCGGCGATGAACCTCGTAGCGGCGAGCGCGGTGCTTCGATTGGTCGTCATGCCGCTGCTCGTGTTCGGGCTGTCCTGGATCGCGGGGCTTTCGGGCATCGCGCGCACTGCCGCCGTGATCGGCGCAGCGGTGCCAACAGCCGCTTCCGCCTACACGACAGCGCGCATCATGGGCGGCGACGCGCCGCTGATGGCGCAGATCGTGACCGTGCAGAGCATTGCGTCGATAGCGACGCTTCCCTTATTCATCTGGCTCGCGCAGAACGCACCGTAAATCGACCATTCCCGCGGACGCGGAACGAAAGGACCGGAAAGAGCGATGGCTCTGAACGAAAAAGATCTGTGGTTTGCCGTATTTCTCGGCGCGAACATCTGGATTGTCTGGGGCGCGGCGCTCCTCGCCGGCTATCTGTGCGGCTCGATCCCGTTCGGCTACTTGCTCAGCCGCATGGCGGGGCTGGGTGACATCCGCAAGATAGGCTCCGGCAACATCGGCGCGACCAACGTGCTGCGCACGGGCAAGAAGAGCCTCGCGGCGGCGACGCTGTTTTTCGATGCGGCGAAAGGCTTCGTGCCGGTTCTCCTCGCGCGCCAGTATCTCGGCATGGAGGCGGCGATGGCCGTCGCGCTCGGCGCATTCCTCGGCCATCTGTTCCCCGTGTGGCTCGGCTTCAAGGGGGGCAAGGGCGTCGCAACCTATATCGGTGCGATCACCGCGCTATACTGGCCGGCGGGCGCGTTCTTCTGTGGGCTATGGCTCGTCATCGCGCTTGTGACACGCTACTCTTCGCTTTCCGCCCTTGTCGCAGCGGCGGCGACGCCGTTTTTCGTGCTGGCGATGACATCGGTGCCGCTTTTTATCTTTCTGCTTGCACTTTCGGCGGTTCTCATTCAACGCCATCATCAGAATATCCGTAAACTGATTGACGGCCATGAATCAAAAATCGGCCAGAAAGCCGCGCCAGCGAAAGGCGCCTGAAGACGAGCCCACCGAAAGGCCCGCGCATTCGCGCGCCACGCCTTCGACATCGGGAGCGGCGGGACAATCCTACGACGCTGCCGCAGATGTGAATGCCGCCGAAACTTCGGCTTCCGGATCTTCCGGCGCGGCGGCGGCGGCCCGCGACAGCGAACCGCCACCCGGGTCTCGCCGGAAGCGCCGCGTCATGGAAGCTGCACCAACGCTACAGGACCGGGACACCGGCTTTCCCGAGGGGCCACTTGCCGCCCCGACGGGTCTGCGAGAACCCGAGGCCGACTTCGACCGTTCGCCGGAGCCGTCCCATGGAGGCAACTCGCACCGCGCGCCGACGCACCGCGAGAAACGCGATCGCCTCCGCCTCATCCGCACGCCCCATATCGGCACGGTCACCTTCTGGCAGCTCATCGCGCATTTCGGATCGGCGACCGCGGCCATCGACGCGCTGCCGGAATTCGCAAGGCATGGAAGTCGCGTCTCGCCAAAAAGCGTGCCCTCGATCGCGGCAGCCGAGGCCGAGATGGAGAGCGCGCAAGCTGCGGGATTGACGCTCATCGCGGTTGGAGAAGCGGGCTATCCGCCGCTGCTCGCGGAAATCGAAGCGCCGCCGCCACTCCTCTATGTCAGGGGCGACCCGGGCATCTGGCAAAGGCCCGCCTTCGGCATCGTCGGCTCGCGCAACGCGTCCGGCGCGGGACTGAAATTCACAGCCGAAATCAGCGCCGAGCTTTCCCGCCTCGGTGTGCTCGTGGTGTCTGGACTGGCGCGCGGCATCGACGGGGCGGCGCATCGCGGTGCGCTGCCTTTCGGCACTTGCGCGGTCCTGCCGGGTGGCCTCGATCGCATCTATCCTCCAGAGCATGCGGGACTTGCCGCCGACATCGCCCGGAACGGCCTGCTTGTGGGGGAATGTCCTCCGGGTTTCGTTGCCCGCGCGCAGGATTTCCCAAGACGCAACCGCATTATATCCGGCGCCAGCCTCGGCGTGCTGGTCGTCGAGGCCGCCGAGCGCTCAGGTTCGCTGATTACGGCGCGTCTCGCGGGGGAGCAGGGCCGCGAGGTGTTCGCAGTGCCCGGTCACCCGCTCGATACGCGCGCGGCCGGAACGAACCGGCTCATCAAGGAAGGCGCGGTGCTGACCACCTCCGCCGAAGACATCGTCGCGGCGCTGAAGGACCGGCTTGGCGACTGGGCCCGCTTCCATATCGGCGCCTCCACCCCCGGGATCGACCCGGAAATTGCGGCGATCCACAGCCCTCCCGCTGACTCGAACAGGGTGGACGACGGGCTTACGTCTCTGGACGAGACCATCGCAAGCGTTCTTCAGTTGCTCAGCCTCTCCCCCATCGCCATAGACGATCTCTGCCGCATGACGGGAAAGCAAACCCGCGAAGTTCACGCCGCAATCGTTTCCCTCGACCTGGCAGGGCGCCTTGAACGACGCGGCTCAAGCCACATCGTTCTGCGGGCTTGAAATACCGCGACGCGCATTTTTGTTTTCGCTCTCGACGGCGTTCAGACGGTTCCGTCGGTCGAACGGACGCTCAGACCTGACAATGAAAGCGCGCCTCTTCTTCCGCGACGGAGATAAGGTCCGCCAGCAGCCGGAACTGCGATTTCGCTGCGACCACGCGCAGGGACGACAGGAGAGAGGCGATATATTCCGCCGCTTCGGCAGGCGTCATCTCGATCACATCGTCATCATACACAGCATCGGTTTCCCCGATGCTGTCTTCCGCCATGACGTGTGCGAGATAAAGTTGTTTTCGGCGCGCATTCATTTCACTCAAACCTCGCCAGATAGGGAACTGCTACTCAAGAATGGCTGGACAATTTTACCGTTAGTCAACTATAGGTTGCGAAAGATGGGGTTAGCAAGAGCGGCCTTTCGCGCCGGTTCGTTAAAACATTTTTTCCACAAAACAGAGTGGCGCTTCGGCCACTATAGCCTTCAGCTCAATGAAAAATGCGGGTTGCGGCGTGGATTTGCCCGCATCATGGCGTTACCGTCACGCAGCAGTACGCTGCCGTTTCGCAACGGAGGGCCTCATTCGCAACGCGACACTCGTTTTCGATCTGGATGGAACGATCGCCGACACCGCGGGCGATCTGATCGAGGCGGCCAATGCGGCCCTTGCGGCGCACGGCTTTTCCAGAGCGTCCGCGGCTTCCATCCGGAAAGGCGTCGGATACGGCGCGAAAGCCATGTTGCAGGCGGCTCTCGCCGAAACGGGCGAAACAGCCAGTGAAGCTGCATTATCAGAGCTGACGCACCAACTCGTCGAGTTTTACGAGCAACGCATTGCGGTTCAGACGACGCTCTTTCCCGGTTTCCTCGACGCCGCACAGACGCTTCGTCACCGTGGCGCGAAGCTCGCGCTCTGCACGAACAAGACCGAGAGGCTCATGACGCGGCTTCTTTCAGAACTCGGCATAGCCTCGCTTTTCGACGCATTGGCGGGCCGCGATACCTTCGATTTTCACAAGCCGGACCCCCGCCATGTCACCCACCTTGTCGCGGCGGTCGGAGGGCGGCTGCCATTCGCGGCGATGATCGGGGACAGCGAAGCCGATGTGGCCGCCGCGCGCGGCGCGGGCATTGCCGCGATTGCCGTCCGTTTCGGTTATGCGGCGTTGCCGGCGGACGAACTTGGCGCCGACGCGGTGCTTGAGAGCTTTTCGGAGCTTCCGGATCTCGTGGAGCGCCTTCTCGGTCGGGTAGCATCCGAAGCGTAAGCCCGATCCGTGAAACATGTTGCGCAGCCGAACCTTTTGACGGGAAGCTCCCTTTGTCGAAAGCAGCAAACGTCCCTTTGGCCCTCGCGCGGTTTGAGAGATGACAGGAGTTTGGCAGGAACTGGCCGAAAGCCTCCCTCGGCATTACTGGATCTTTTGGATTTGCGCCGCCGTCGCGCTTTCGATTGCGGTTTGCAGCTTCCGTTCGCGAAGCTACGGCCGGAGCATTCTGCGTCAGGCACCCGGCAGCCGGATCGCGCTCGCGGTGGACGAGACGTTCGTGCCGTCCGACCGCTTTGCGGGGTTCGTCCATGAAGCGAGCGGCGCTTCATTCGTCCTCATCGATTTGCCGCTCGTGGCGTTTGAGCAGTTCGGCAAACTCGGCAATGCAGCCGAACGCCTCAAAGCAGAGGGCGTCGGCGCCATATCACGGCATCTGCTGCCTTCGCGGGGCGGCGACTACATCTATTTTCGCGGCGAGCAAACGACGCCGGTCCGCGATTATGCGAAGTATATTCTCATTTTCCGCGAAGCCGGCGCGACAGGCATGGTGACGGCAAACATTCCGGTCGCGGTGCTCTCCTCGGGCGCTGTCACAGAGGCCCGGATCGAGACGATTCTCGCGTCGGCGACGATCCGTCCCGCGACTGCGGAAGCGAAGCCGCTTTTCTCCATGTCATATAGCGGACCGTTCGAGGAAGACCTCTCGCTGCTCGGGACCACCAAAGGATACCGTCTCAGCGCGGCGGCGATGGCGAACGGTGGCAAAGGTCGCGAGCCGCAGCCGCTTTTCCTCGTGGCGCCATCTCTGGCGGGTGTCCCTGTTACAGACCTCGGCGAGTTCGCGCGGCGCGCCTTTGACGCCATCGAACAGTTTCGCGACAAGCAGCTCCTTGAGACGAGTCGAGCAAAGATCGACGGGCTCGATGCGGTCGAAGCAATCGGGCGAGGGACGGATGGCGGCACGGGGCGGCCCACGCTCCTGTTTCAGGTCATCGTCGCGGCCAAGAAGGGCGGATATTTCCGGCTCCTCGGTCTCGCGCCTGAGGACGCGCGCGGAGAATTCTTGCCGGAATTCAGAAAAATGGCACGCGGCTTCAGGCCGCTCGACTGAAGGCGCGCCGCCTCGATGTCCGCTTGGCCGGCGCCGTGCAGGCCGGCTTACCGGCCCGGTATCTTTTGCAAAGCCGCCCCAATCCGGCGATTTACAGGAAACGCGAGCAAAGGTAGTGTTGCGGCGCCGGTCCCGTAGCTCAACAGGATAGAGCACCTGCCTTCTAAGCAGGGGGTTGGAGGTTCGAGCCCTCCCGGGATCGCCA
>NZ_JASGFR010000066.1:0-8613 GCF_047605405.1 Rhodomicrobium sp.
GACTCGATCCGACGCAGAGATGCTGATCGGATTGCAGGACTCACAGAGTCGCGCCGATTCCACACGACCCGGTAGCGCTCACTCCGCCGCGCGGGCGGCGGGTGCATCCGCCTCGTCTTCCTTGAAATCGCCCGCCTTCACGAGCCGCTCGAAGATGCCGCCTGCCTCGGCCAGCGCCGCGAACGTGCCGGCTTCGACGATCCGCCCCTTTTCGAGAACGAGGATCCTGTCCGCGCTTGCGACGGTCGAGAGGCGATGCGCGATGAGAAACGTCGTGCGTCCGCGCCGCACGCGGTCGAGAGCGCGCTTGATCTTGAGTTCGGTCTCGTTGTCGAGCGCGCTCGTCGCCTCGTCCAGGATCAGGATCGGCGCGTTCTTCAGGATCGCGCGCGCGATGGCGATGCGCTGGCGCTCGCCGCCCGACAGCGCCGAGCCGCGTTCGCCTATGACGAAGCCGTAGCCGCCGGGTTTTGCGAGGATGAAGTCGTGCGCTTCGGCGAGACGAGCCGCTTCCTCCACCTCGGCGTCCGTTGCGGTTGGGCGCCCCACCCGGATGTTTTCCGCGATCGAACGGTTGAACAGCCCCGCGTCCTGAAACACCACGGCGATGGACTGGCGCAACGAGTTCAGAGTCACGTCGCGGATGTCTGTCCCGTCGATGAGGATGCGGCCTTCCTGCGGATCGCGCAGCCGCTGGAGCAGCGCGAGCGTCGTCGTCTTGCCTGAGCCGGTCGGGCCGACAAGCGCGAAGGTCTGCCCGGGCGCGGCGTCGAAATCGAGGGCGAACACGCCCTGATCGCTGTTCGGGAAGCGGTAGGTGGCATGATCGAAGGTGACGCGGCCCTTCACGTTTTCAAGCGGCACCGCGCCCGTCTTCTCGATGGTCATGCCGCTCGTGTCGAGCAGGTCGAAGAAGTTTTGCAGCGTCGGCGCCTGCATGAAGATGCGTGCCACGAAGCTCGAAAGCTGGTCGAGCTTGGCGATGAGCAGCCCCGCGAAGCCCACAAAGGCCACGATCTCGCCGACCGTCACCTCGCCACGCTCGGCAAGGATCGCGCCGATGGCAAATACGGCGACCATGGTGATCGTGGCGGCGGCGCGCGTCAGCACGGTGAGCATCGCCCACCAGGTGAGCACGGGATATTGCGCGCGCAGGAGATCGGCCATGAGGTTGCGCAGCGCGCTCGTTTCATCGAGAAGGCGCGTGTAGCTTTGCACCACGGTCACGTTGCCGATGACATCCCCGACCCGGCCGAAGACATCCTGATGGTAGGCTTCGACGTTTTCCTGCCCGCCCTGCGTCCGCTTGATGATGATGGTGTTCGCGAGGAAGTAGAGGACCGCGAGGGCGCCGAGCAGCGCCGCGAGCCGCGTGTCGATGGAGATGGCGACGGGGATCAGCAGGACGATGCTGATGATGGCGGTCAGGTGCTCGCGCAGGAACGAAAGCCACAGCGCGAAAAGCTGGTCCGTCCCCGCGAGGATGATGCGAACGAGCCGCCCTGTTCCGTGCTGGGCATGATAGCTCACCGGCAGGTTGATCGCGCGCTCGAAGGCCGCGCCCATGGCCGCAAGCCGCTGGCGGTGGGCGAGGCGGTCCGCCATGATCGACAGCGCGACGCTCGCGATGATGTTGAACAGCCCGAGCGCGGCCCATATCCCGATGATCGGAAAAGCCTGACCGCCCTTCGACAGCGCATCCACCACGCGCCCGAAAAGGATCGGTTCGGCAAGTTGCACGATGGCAATGGCCACACCCGCCGCCACGAGCGCAATCGAGAGCCAGCGCTCGGAAGCAAGCATCCCGAGAGCGCGAATATATATTCTGGCCATCTTCATGATGCGCCGACCCGATCAGATCATTGGTTGAAGCGTCGCTGGACGGATGAAACTAAGCGGCGCGCGCCGTCCGTTTCGCATGCGGCGCGGCAATACCGACGGTTTTTTGCATTCCGTCGGAGAATATGGCCACGATCCGGTCGTCGGCAAGAAGCGAAAGAGTGGCCACGGTGCGTCTTGACCAGCCATCCGCCGCGAGTTTCGTCACCTTGACGCGCCCCGCTTCGCAGGCGAAGCAGGTCAGCGCGCCGATGGGATGCATAAGCCGCAGCCTTCGTCCATCCGGCGCCCGCACCGGCAGAGAAAGCTCCTCTGGCGCGTTCAGCGCCGCGCCGCCCTTGGCCTCGAAGATGTAATCCTGATCGATGGCGTGCCAGCCGTTGTGCGTGCCATGACCGCCGAGACTAACGAAGCAACGCCATACCGCGCCGATCGCCGCGTCGGCCGAGATGCAGACCCACCGAAAACGGAGAGAGAAGCGCTCGCCCTTCGAGCCGATGATAGCGGCATGACCCGCAGGCAACGAGGTTGCCAGAAAGCCGGCTTCGCCGCCGCCGTCGATGCGGTCGGGAAGCCCGGCGCTGCTCATGGGGCTCCGCACGCCCCCATGAGGCAGCGGCAGGTTGCAGCCGTAGGCGATGGAACTTGTGGCGAGCGGTTCGAGGTAATTCTGCGGAAGGACGAGAGGTTTCGGAGCGCCATCAAGATTTCCGGCGGGCCAGCCGAGGATCGGCTCCGCATGCGCGGTAACGATGCTGCCATCCGCGCCGAGGGCAAGCGGCGCTGGAAACGCGTGGGATCTTGCGCTGCGCTCAAACATGGAAATCAGCCGCCGGATTCGAAACGTGTACGCTGTGTTGACTGTCACATGAACCCGTCACCAAAGGATGAATCGCGCGAACGGCTTGTCCACAGCGGTTGTGTGGCCACGAAAAAGCCTGCTATGAGCGGTTAAGGAAATCGAAATGGGCTTTGCGGAAGCAAGCTTGCGAAGGTGGCGGTCATGACTGTTGCGGTGGTGATCCCAGCGCTGAACGAAGAAGGAAATATCGGCCGTCTCGTCGAGGAAACGCTGCGCGCCATTGCGCCAGAAGTTCTCGGCGAGGTGATCGTGATCGACGACGGCAGCATCGACGGCACTGGCGCGGAAATCAAGGCGCTCGCCGCCCGCGATCCGCGCGTGCGCTACATCCGCCATCGTGCTCGCTCCGGCCAGAGCGCCGCGATCCGCACGGGCGTTCTCGCCGCGCAATGTCCGCTGATTGCCACGATGGACGGCGACGGCCAGAACGATCCCGCCGACATCCCCAATCTTCTGAAAGTCCTCGGCTCGCCCGCCAAGGGTGGCCCGGCACTGGTTGGCGGCGTGCGCGTGCGGCGCAAGGCAGTCGGCTCGCGGCGCATCGCGAGCCTTCTCGGTAACCGTGCGCGCGCCGCGATCCTGAAGGACCAGTGCCCGGACTCCGGCTGCGGCATCAAGGTTTTCTGGCGCGAGGCGTATTTGCGGCTGCCGTTCTTCACGAGCATGCACCGCTTCATGCCCGCGCTGTTTCAGATGTACAGCCACAAGGTGGAGTACGTCCCGGTGAACGACCGGCCGCGCGTTGCGGGGCAGTCGAAATACACCAATTTCAACCGTGCGCTGCTCGGCATTTACGACATGATCGGCATCGTGTGGTTGAGGCGGCGCACGCGGGTTCCGGAGATCGTCGAGGATACGCTCGGCGTGGCGCGGCTGAGGGAAGCCGCTCCGGTTCGCCGGGTGGGAGCATCCGTCGCGTCGCGGCAGACGCATTGAGGCGTTTCGGGGGCGCGTGGAGAAGCGCGCGGAGTACAACGGCAGAGTTTTCAGACGCGTTAACGCGGAAAGCTCTGGCATCGCATGATCCCGCTTCGGCGCGAGCGGGTGCCCAGGCTTCTTTCCGCCTGTCCGGCAAGCCGGTCGGCGGGAGAGCCTTCAGCCCAGGACGGGGATAGCATGGACGTCGCAAAGTTCAGCCAGTGGTGGGCGCAGGTTTCGGAAGTCGAGATGGCATGGGTCATCTTCGGCTTCGCGGCTCAATCCATGTTTTTCATGCGCTTTGTTCTGCAATGGATTGCGAGCGAGCGCGTGAAGAGGTCCATCGTGCCGGAGACTTTCTGGTATTTCAGCTTTGCGGGCGGCTTGATGCTGTTCGTCTACGCGGTTCATCGAGCCGATCCGGTGATCATGCTGGGGCAACTCGCCGGCCTCTTTATCTACGCGCGGAACATCTATCTCATCTGGGCGCATAAGCGCTCCGAGCGGGTGGCCGCGAGCGCGCCGGACGGTCTTCGCGCGGCCGAATAGGCGCCTGACGGCATTCGCCGTGCAGTCGGGATGCGGCCGCTTTCGAGAAGTTTGAGGCGCGGGGCGCGCGGGAGTCACGCGCACGCGCCATGTCGGAAGCGGGTGCGAGGATTTTGCGCGGCTCGCCGTTTCTGCGGCAAAGCCGTCGCTGCGCGGATATGGAAACGCCGCGCGACTTTTTTCGGCGAAACTTGAAGGTATGTGTTGCGGTTTCCGGCAGAACGGCCTATGTCAACTTTGTGACGCGGGGTGGAGCAGCCCGGTAGCTCGTCAGGCTCATAACCTGAAGGCCGCAGGTTCAAATCCTGCCCCCGCAACCACTAATTCTGCTACGCTTTCTCCCAACAATCTGGACAGCGTTCCCACGATCTCGATGCGCATCGGCGCGCCCGGTTTCGTCGGATGGACGATGACGGCAGCGATCATCGCGCGCACCGCGTTGCGAAACGCGGTGCTCTCCTCCGCCTTGGCTGGAGCAGAACCGTTAGGTTCTCAAGCGTGCATTTGTAGTCCTCGACCGCTGAAAAGCTCGTGCTTGCGAGGTAGCCAGCCGGAGATTTTGCGCGGCCGGCGAGGCGAGCCTGAACCGTTTCCCAAAGCACCGGCTCGACTATGCGAAGCTTCGGCGCAGGCGTGCGCCTCCATTCCTCCGGCGGGTTTGGCCGCGAGACGCGCCGGCCGGTCGAAGGGTCTTTCAAATACCGGAGCTTGCCCCCCACGATCTGGCCGTTGTCGAGCGCGAGCCGGAGTATGCACCTCCGACACGCCGACCGGGTAGTGCGGGAGCACCTCGAAGAAGGAGAACACGAGGGCGGTTGTTGCCGCGCTCTGCGAAAGCAGAGATAGCGCTCCACGTTCGCGCGCCTCCTGATATGCGAGTTTCAAGGTGTAGCAGCCTGCGCCTGCCGCGGTGGCATAGCTCAGCCAGATCTTCCCGCTGTCTACCAAGACGGGGATCTATCTTGCAGCGATGCCGGTTTTCTTGCTGATAGCCCTCGTCACCTACTGGCAGGAACCGCCACTATGTGCCGCGCCGGGGAGTTTTGGCGTCCTGAGTTCCATGTGGCTGATGTATGTCGTGATGTGCGTGCTTCATTCGGAACCTTGGCTTTCGCTTGTCTTACCGACTTCGGGAAAACGGTCGCCGAACGATTGGAACCCCAGCTCGAATGATAAGTCCGGGGACAGTCAGGTTGGGAAAAAGGCCATCGCTTGCCGAGATCACCTTAGAATTACTCTAGTTACAAATAAAACAAATATGTTGACCTTGTGATATTTTGAAATCTACTTTTGGGGTGCCACGAAGGTTTCCTGTTGCAGGCTTACTCCCATCAGCGAGAGGTGAAGCGTCTTTGTAATGGAAACCTCCGATTTTCACGTCATTTCCCTCGTTCGTTCAAGGTTTTGCCGCGCATCATGATCACTCTCGAAAATCTCAGGGTCGGCGAGAACGCCCGCGTCGTCGGGTTTTCTTCCGGCGATCGAGGCTATCGCCAGCGCCTCCTCGCCATGGGCTTGACACCCGGCGCGACCTTCTCGGTCCAGCGCCGCGCCCCGCTCGGCGATCCGATCGAGATCAAGGTGAGAAATTTCAAACTCACGCTTCGGAAGGGCGAAGCGGCCATTCTGGAAGTCGAACGTCTCTCATGAAAAGCCATCGCACCATTGCTCTCGCCGGCAACCCTAATTGCGGCAAGACGACACTTTTCAACGGTCTGACCGGGGCAACCCAGACAATCGGCAACTGGCCGGGCGTCACTGTGGAAAAGAAACTCGGCGCCTATGCCTGGAAGGGCACAAGCTACGAAATCGTGGATCTGCCGGGCGTTTACCTGCTTGCGAATGTCGGCCGCGGCTCGGAAGACGAGCGCGTCGCGCGCGATTACATCCTGAGCGGCGAGGCCGACCTGATCGTCAACATCGTCGATGCGTCGAACCTCGAACGAAATCTATATCTCACCACGCAATTGCTTGAGATGGGCGTTCCGATCATCCTCGCGCTGAACATGTCCGACCTCGCCGAGAGGGGCGGGGTGGCGATCGACGCGGCGGCGCTCGGTCAGGCGCTCGGCTGTCCCGTCGTGCCCATGGTTGCGAGCAAGCGCAAGGGCGGCGAGGCGCTGAAGGCGGAAATCGCGCGAGCGGTGCAGGCCCCCTCGGCGCCGGCCGGTCGCCCGACGCAGGTTCCCGCAGTCGAATCGGCAATCGATGGTCTGGCATCGGCGCTGTCCGAGGCGGCGAAGGCGGCGGGTGTCGATCCGCGCTGGGTCGCGCTGAAGCTCATCGAAGGCGACGACCTGGCGGAGTGCATCGCCGGGCCGAGCCTTACGGAAGAGGCGAAGCAGTTGCGCGCCGAGGTCGAGAAGGCATGCGGCGAAGACGCCGACATCGTTATCGCGGATGGCCGCTTCCGCTTCATCGCCGAGATCATGAAGGCGTGCCATCGCCAGAAGCGCGCGGTCTCGACGACGCTCACGCAGCGCATCGATGCCGTGGCGCTCAACCGCTTCCTCGGCGTGCCGATCTTCCTCGTCGCGATGTACTTGATGTTCCTCTTCACCATCATGATCGGTGGCGCATTCATCGACTTCTTCGACAAGGGCGGCGAAGCACTGTTCGTCGACCTCCCCGAGCAGGGCCTCGCCGCCATCGGTGCGCCGGATCTCGTGCAGGTGATCGTGAAGGGCTTCGGCAGCGGCTTGCAGACCATCGCGACATTCGTGCCGATCATCGCCTGCCTGTTCCTGTTCCTCTCTTTCCTTGAAGACTCCGGCTACATGGCGCGCGCGGCCTTCGTGATGGACCGCGCCATGCGGGCAATCGGCCTGCCCGGCAAATCCTTCGTGCCGCTGATCGTCGGTTTCGGCTGCAACGTGCCCGCAGTCATGGCGACGCGCACGCTCGAAACGCGCCGCGATCGCATCCTGACCATCATGATGGCGCCGTTCATGTCCTGCGGAGCGCGGCTGCCGGTGTTCGCGCTCTTCGCGGCGGCGTTCTTTCCCTGGAGCGGACAGAACATCGTCTTCCTGCTCTACATCATCGGCATCCTGTTCGCCGTGATGACGGGGCTCATCCTCAAGCACACGCTGCTTCGCGGCGAGGTCTCTCACTTCATCATGGAACTGCCGCCCTATCACGTGCCGACCATGCGAACCGTGGTCATTCAGGCATGGCAGCGGCTGCGCCGGTTCATTCTCAACGCGGGCCAGATCATCGTGCCGATGGTGATGGTGCTGAGCGTTCTCGCCAACATGGGCACCGATGGCAGCATCGGCCGCAAGGACACGCAGGATTCGGTGCTGGCGTCCGTCAGCCATGAGCTGATGCCCGTATTCAGGCCCATCGGCCTTACGGACGAGAACTGGCCTGCGGCGGTTGGCTTGTTCACCGGCATTTTCGCGAAGGAAGCCGTCGTCGGCACGCTGAACGCCCTTTATTCGCAGGTCGATCAGGCGGCAGGCGAAGGCGGCGAGAAGGCCGGAGAGGAGCCCGTGTCGGTGCTCGACAAGCTGGGTGAGGCCGCCGCGTCGGTCCCGCACAATCTCGCCGAGATCGGCAGCAAGATCGTCTCGCCTGCGATCGACGTCGGTTATGTCGGCGACACGGCGCAGGCGGCGGAGAAGCTCGAAGTCAACAGCCAGGTATTCGGCGCAATGCAGTCGCGCTTCGACGGCACGGCAGGCGCTTTCGCGTACATGCTGCTGATTCTGCTGTATGTGCCCTGCGTGGCCGCGCTCGGCGCGATCCGGCACGAGGTGGGCCTGCGCTGGACCGTCTTCGCGACAGTCTGGACGACTGGCCTTGGCTACATCACGGCAGTGTCGTTCTACCAGGTCGCAACGTACAGCCGCGATCCGGCGACGGCGCAAAACTGGCTGATGACTTGTGCGCTCGTGTTCTGCGTGGCGGTGCTGTCCATGTGGCTTGCGGGGCTCGCGCAAGGGCGTCGTCTCGCGGCGCTTCCGGCGAAGTGAGGGCGGCATGATCACCCTTTCCGAACTCGGCCGCTACTTGCAGAGCCGTGGGCAAGCGACGCTTTCCGAGATGGCGATCCATTTCGGATCGTCTCCGGATGCCGTTCGCGGTGCGCTCGACCTTATGCTCTCAAAGGGCCGCGTTCGGAAACTGTCCGTCTCCCAGGCGTCGTGCGGTTGCGGGTGCTCGGTTTCCTGCGACTGCGTGGAGGTGTTCGAGTGGGTGGGGCCAAACTCTGGGCCCGCTCACTGATTGGATCGTCCCGATCTCGTCCTTAAGGGCGGAGCCGCTCACGAAACTGTAAACAGCTCCCGTGCCGCACTGCCCAAGGTCGAGGTAGGCGAGCGAACGCATCATGGGCTCGCACGGATATCGAACGGCGTGTCGCGATCAACGTGATCGGCCCGGTATAGGACGGCAATCAGGTGTGGCTGATCCTCGGCGCGGGCGCGATCTTCGCGGCGTGG
>NZ_JASGFR010000067.1:0-8548 GCF_047605405.1 Rhodomicrobium sp.
TTCGAATGTGCGCCAGAACGTCAAAACGCGTGGCGTTCCATTCATGGACGCTGAATTGCTCGACCGGAGCCTCAACGTCCTCGGCATCAAATTCCACGTCGGCATAGAGGTGGCCTGTCCGCTCGACCCACTCGCGCAGGATACGTTCCGTCCCGTCGGTGTTGTTGTTTGTGCGGATGTGGAGAACAATCGAAGACTTGGGATAATCGAGCGACTCGATGCATTCGAGATAGAGCGGCAGGAACTCCTCTTTCTGCTTCGCGAGAATTGCAACGAGCACGCGCGGCGCGGCGTTCAATCGCGAATGGAGCGACCTTGGAGTGCCCACGCGATGCTGATCTTCGAGGGTTTCTGTGCCAAGCGATCCAAGGTTTCGATCCTGGTGCAGGTTTTCGCTCGCGTAACGCGCATTCGAAGCCACGCGTTTCACATCTTCATCGGAGAGTTTTCCGGATGCGAGCAGCGTCAGGCTCGCGTCGAGGCAATCGCGCATGTGACCGGACCAGTACGCATTGACGGAAAACTCGTCCAGCAGGCCGGTTTCATAAATCCAGGTTTCCACGAACAGGCCATCTGACGGAAGCGGTATCTGCAGCCCTCGCCTTGCGAGCTGGAAGCCTTCCTGATTCCGTCCCTTGACCCGGCAGAATTTGCTTGCCCCGTGAAGGGCTTCCGCCCGCGATGGCGCAGCATCCGCAGCGCGAAGGTATGCATCGATGACATCCTGTTCGTCGTACCCGAGTTCCTCCTTCAACTGCGCGGCGGAATAAAGACTGATGAACACTTCCTCTTGCCAGAAACCAAGCTGCGCCCGGATCAGGTATTGCCGCAAGGCACGGTCCAACTCTCCGCAGTCGCGATAGCTCTGTGCGAGGTAAAAGCGGTAGCGGGCGATCAGGAACGGGTTGGTTTCGGTCCTCAAGGCATTCTCAAGCACCGTGGCATCGCGCCGGTAGGTGCCGGGATCTTTGCGGCGGGCGCCGTCATCGTTGACCCTCAATCGGATCCCGGGAAGCTGCTCGACCGAGGCGGCATCTTCGCAGGCGAGGTATTCGTGAAGAACGCCTTCCCAGCGCCAGGGCAGAGCATTGCGGATGATCTGGGTCCGCCAATGCACGATGCTTCCATGGTGGATCTCGATCGCGTAGTGATCCGCCGACAGCTCGGGTATCGCGGTGTCCGCATCGAACTCGAGCATGTCGTCCGCGTCGATGATCAGCGTGTAATCGCCCTTTCCGCGCGCCAGCTCCAGGGCTTCGCTACGGTTGTGCGCGAAATCTCGCCAGGGACGCTCGTGCAACTCGCCTGGCAGGTCGCGCAAATGGTCGCGGATGATATCCTGAGTGCCGTCGGTGGATCCGGTATCCACGATCACCCAGTAACCGATGATCGGCCTCACGCTATCGAGGCAGCGGCGGATAACGGCCGCCTCGTTCTTGACGATCATGTTTAAACAAATTATCTGGTTTTCGGGCTTCATTTCAAACTCCGATTGAACGGAAGAGCGGCCATCCGCCAAAGTTGAGTGAGGTGCGCATGACCATCACCGGCCGACCATGAGGCGACGGCACTTTCTTTTGCTGCTCGGTGGCAGCCTGCTGCTGCCGTTGAAAAGTGCGCAGGCGTGGCCCATTTGCAACAGTGTGTCTTGTCTCGATGCACCGTTGGAACTTGGAGGTAAGTGGGGCGGGTCCATGCCGTCGGACGCGGCGGCGGTGATGGAGCGCATGCGCGCGGCCTGTCTGGCTGGTGTGGCCTTGGTTTCGGATCGCCAACCGGAAAGACTCCGGGTCGACAATCACGCCGGGACGCTGCCATCGATATGGCTTCACAATCAGGCGCCCACGACGGGCTGGATCATCGTCAGTATCGGCACCCGCGACTGGTGCAAACTCGCCTATCAATTCGGGCATGAGCTGGGGCATGTCCTTTGCAACAGCTGGCAGTCTGATGCAAAGCCCCGAAATCCGTGCCAGTGGGTCGAGGAAGCGCTGGTCGAGGCCTTCTCCCTTCGCGGTCTCCAGCTTCTTGCGGACGCCTGGGAGCATGTGCCTCCGTTCCGGAATGACGCTGCGTTCGCCGGCTCCATTCGGGATTACCGGGAAAAGATGGTTGTCGATTACCGTGCTGCCTTGAAGGAGCAAGACGATACGGCATCGTTGCGAACCTGGTTCAAGGAACATGAAGCTTCCCTTCATGTAGACGGAGGCGTTAAGGCCGCTAAAGGTGCGGTTTCTACCATGCTCGATCTTTTGCAGAGCGATGCCACCATGATCGCGGACCTCGGTGCATTGAATCGCTGGCCGGGACGAAGCGGGATTCCTCTGCCGGACTACCTCAATCTATGGGAGAAAAGCTGTGCGGAGCTGAAGGCTCCCGGCCGTTTGCCGGTGCGGTTGCGAAAGCTGCTCGCTTGACGATGAGTGGAACGCAGGGGCGCCTTTTGTCGGCGCCCGCCGGTCGTCATGCCATCAGTTCTTCTTCCGCCACGGCGTCGGCTTTGCCGGTCCGCTCACTGTCGAGCGCGGCGAGTTCTTCAGCCGCGCCTCCCGCGCCGAGAGAAGCGGCGCGTTCGTACCAGCGGCGTGCGGTCTCTATATCTTTGGGGGCGCCAAGTCCCTGCGCTGCGTAGCGCGCGAGCATCAGGGCTGCCGCGGCGTGATCCTGTTCCGCCGCGCGGCCGAACCAGAGCCGGGCCTCGCCAAGGTCGGTAGCGAGTTCGGTTTCCTCGCCATGCAAGATGCCGAGGGCGAACATTGCGCCGGAATGGCCCGCCCTGGCCGCCGACAGAAACCGCGCCTTCGCCGCTTCCGGATCGTAGGAGACGCCACGGCCCTGAAGATAAAACTCACCGAGGGCGAACTGTGCATCCGCCATACCAGCGTCGGCCGCGCTTTCGAACCAGGCGGCCGCCTCGCCATCGTTTCTGTCCAATCCCCGGCCGTCGGCCAGCATGCGTCCATACCAATATTGCGCGCTCACCACCTCGTCTGCTGCTTTTCTCAGCCAGAAGGCGGCGCGCGCATCGTTGCGCGGCACGCCGATGCCCTCGGCGAGGCAAACCGCATAGTTGAACGCGCCGATCAGGTCGCCTTGCTCGGCGGCGCGCTCGAACCATTCATGCACGGGAAAGCTCTCATTATCCGTGTTCGACACGGCGCCTGTCTGCAACAGCGTCGCAAGGTCAGCCTGGGCAACGGTATCGCCTGCCTCGGCGGCACGCTTGAACCAGGCCGCGGCCTCGTCCGGGTCGCGCGCCACGCCTGCCCCGGTGAGGTAGAACATGCCAAGCGTCCTGGCAGCGGCTTGATGCCCCCGTTCGGCTGCCGTTCGGAACCAATGCACGGCCTCGATATAGTTCGGCGGGAGCGCGCCCCCGCGCGAATATAGCTCGCCGAGGTGCATCGCGGCCTCGCTATCGCCCGCGACCGCCGCGCGACGCAGCCAGCTCTCGCCGTTCAAGGCGTCAGCCGGTCCGCCGCGACCGTCGAGGAGCATCAGACCGAGCTTCAATTGCGCGGCCGTATGCTGGGCTTCGGCGGCGAGAGTGTAGAACCGCCGCGCCTCGGCCTCGTCCAACGCCGTGCCAAATCCGCCCTCCGCCGCGGCCCCCAGCAGGTAATGCGCGGTTGCAAGTCCCCCCTCCGACGCGCGGAGAAGCTCATTACGTGCAATGAGCATGTTGTCGGCGATATCGCTGCGAAGCATCAACGCGATGGCGTAGCCAAGCCGACCCTGCGGACAGTCCTGCGCGGCCGCCTTCCGATACCAATCAAAGGCGGCATCGGGATCGCGCAGACTTTCGGGCCCCGAGGATAGGATGAAAGCCAGCATGGCTTGAGCATCCGGGGCGCCTGCCTCGGCGGCCCTCTTTGCCCAGACCATGGCGGCATGGTAATCGGGCGTTTCCGACTCGCTGGCCTCGAACAGTCTTTCATCGGCCACAGCCGATCTCGTCACACCGAACAGATGAAGGGCGGCCAGCCGACATTGCGCTCCCACATGTCCGGCCTCGGCCGCCACCTGATACCACCGCGCCGCGGAGACAGGATGCTGCAGCGCTCCCTTTCCCTCAAGATAGCGCTCGCCGACGATGAAAGCCGCTTCGGTGTCGCCCGCTTCAGCCGCTGCTACGAAAAGGGCAAGGGCGCGCTCCGGCGCGACGTTCGAGAGGCGCTCGGCCCGCGCCCGAGCCCGCTTCGGCGAGCGGGCGACGAGGCGGTCGAGCACCTTGTATATTATATTCAGTCCGATCATGCTGGTCAGGCTCCCGGCTCGCGCATACTTTCGTGGGCAATCGGAAGAATCTTGGAGACAAAGTATGCCAATATGGAGCGTGTGCCGACCTTGACGTCCGCAGTGAGCGGCATTCCAGGCATCAGGCGGAAGCCGGGCGGGGTGTCGTGCAGCATCATCTCGGTGAGGGAAATGTAGCCCTTGTAGTAAAGCGTGCGCGGCCTGTTCGGCAGCGTGGAACCCCCTTCCTGAGGCGAGGCTTCGGGGCTGAAGCTGTCCGCACTGATCAAACGCACGGTGCCGCGCGCGCTGCCGTATTGCAGGAAGGGCAGCGTGTCGAACTTGATCGTTACCTCATCACCCGGACGGACATAGCCGCTGTCGATGCCGGAGATGTCCGCCTCGACCGACAAGGGAGCGTCGAGCGGCACGAGCTGGATCAGCGGCTCCGCGCTTGTGACGACAGAGCCGACCGAGATCTTCGCGACCGAAAGCACCACGGCATCGCGGGGGGCAGTCAGCACGACCAGCTGATTATGCAGGTTCGCCTTGGTGTAGTCTTGCCGGGCTTGCGCCAGTTTGCGGCGCGTATCGGCGAGTTCCTGCGAGACCTGGGCATCCCAGCGGTGAATGTAGGCTTCCCGCTCCGCTTCCTCGGCTGCGAGCTTCCGGCTGGCTTGCGCACTCTCCGATTCGCTTTGGGAAAGCGATACCGCCATGTTCAGACGTGCGTCCGTGGCGAGGATCGTGTTCAGCTTGCTGCCGACCTGAAGATTCTGAAGCTCCTGTCGCATGCCCTCGACGTTTGCTGCGAGCCCGAGGCGCTTGCGATAATGATCGGCTTGGGCGCTGCTCCCCTCCATCTGGGTACGAAACTGATTGATCTTCTGATCGTGCGCTTCGAGCGAGGATTTATATTCCCTGGATTGCTGATTGAAGATCGAAGCCTGCAGCGTCGCGTGCGGGTTTGCCGGGTCCGGGACATAGTCCCTGCCTGCGGTCTGTGCTTCGAGCCGTGCCGCCTTTGCCGTGAGTGAATCGAGTTGGTCCTTCATCGAGACGAGGTCGGCCGCGCTGATGGTCGGGTTGAGGCGAGCGAGCAACTGCCCCTTGCGAACGACATCCCCCTTTCGCACGTCGATGCTTTCGACAATGGAGTGATCGAAGGGCTGTACGACGATGTTCGGCGCGTCGGCGACGAGCTTGCCGCTCGCCGACACGATCTTGTCGATCTGGATCAGCCCGCTGGCGACGAGTGTCGAGACCACCAGCAGGAAGACGAAAAGATTGGTGCCGCGCGAAAGCCCTGGAACCGGGCTCGCGATGATCGCGGCCGAGGGGCTCTGGAATTCGAGAGCGGCGAGTGGAAGCGGGCTTTTCTCGGCCCGCTTGGCCTTAGCTGGCTTGGATGAACGACGGCGCAGGAGCGGCATGGGCTTTTCCTTGGGAATCGGAGTGGCGGTTCTGTTGAAGCCAGAGGTGGCGATAGATGGCGCAGCGCTCTACGAGTTCGCGATGCGGTCCAATATCGATGACCTTCCCTCGATCGAGCACGAGGGTCTTGTCGCAATCGACAAGCGACGAGAGACGGTGCGAGATGATCACCATCGTGCGGCCACGGGCCATGCGCTGAAGGTTGGCGTTGATCAGCGCCTCGCTTTCCGGATCGAGGGCGGACGTGGCCTCGTCGAGGATCAGCAGCTTCGGATCCGAGATCAGGGCTCTGGCGATGGCGAGCCGCTGCCGCTGGCCCCCGGAGAGGTTGGTGGACCCTTCCTGGATCCAGGTCTCGTAACCCTGGGGCAGACGCTCGATAAACTCCTCGGCACCGGCAAGCCTCGCTGCGCGGACCGCGTCCTCGAAGCTCAGACCGGGGCGGCCCGCCAGGATGTTGTCCTTGACGGACCCCCGGAACAGGAAATTCTCCTGCAACACTGCTCCGAAGCTCTGGCGCAGATGGCGAAGGTTGATCTCCCGCAGTTCGATTCCGTCGATCTTGACGGCTCCCGAATATTCGGGGTTGATGCCCATGAGCAGGCGGGTGACGGTGGACTTGCCCGATCCCGACCGGCCAACCACGCCCAGCATCATGCCGGGTTCGATGGAAAAACTGACATTGTCGAGTGCAGGCGACTTGCTGCCCTCATATTTGAAGGTCACTTCCTCAAAGCTGATCGCGCCTTCCAGTTTCGGACGCAATCCGTGAGTGAGCGCGCGCTTCTCGGTCGGGCGGTTAAGCACCCAGCCCACCTGGAACAGCGCCTGACGCGCTTCCTGGACGTCCTGAAGAAGGCGCGCCAGGTTCACCAGCGGACCCGCCACGCGGCCGCCCAGCATCATGAAGCCGATCAGGCCGCCGAGAGACAGCGGGTTGTTCGAGGTCATCGCGAGATACGCCCCGAGCGCCAGCACGCCGGCCTGAGTGTATTTCTCGAAGGGCATCACGAGCACCATGGGCCAGTTGCTGAGCTTGCCCATTCGCATGTTGAGATCGCCGACCGTGGCGATCCGCTCATCCCATTCCGCGGCGCGCGTGGATTCGAGGCACAGCGACTTGACGGTGCGGATGCCGTATATGCTCTCGACAAGGGTGGATCCCTTGTCCGATTCCGCCTGGATGACCTTGCCCGTCAGATCCGCGAGCGGCCGGAGAAAGGCCCAGATGATCAGGGTGATGCAGCCCGCCGCCGCCAGCACAGTCCAGGCGAGCGTCGCTTCCATGTAGAACAGCACGGGCAGCAGCAGCAGAACCATGGCGACGTCGATGAACGTCGTTATCATGCGGCCGGTGAGAAACTCGCGCACGCGATAGAGCTGACTCACCTTGTAGGAAATCTCGCCGGCCTGATTGCGCTCAAAGAAGTCGATCGGCAGCGTCATCAGCCGGTTGAATATCACAAGATGAAGTCTCGTATCGAGCCGGGTGGCAAGAGTAATGAGCAGCATTCGCCGTGACCATGCGATCAGCATCTCGAAGACGAGCGCGATCAGAAGGACGACAACGATGAGCGTGAGCGTGTTGGTGCTGTTGTAGGTGACAACCGTGTTCAGCGTCGTCATGATCATCAGCACGGGGAGCACGCTGAGGATGGTGATTGTAATCGAGCCGATCGCCACATCGCGCAGGATGGATTTCTCACCCCAGACCATCCGGGTGAGCAGGCCGAGATTGAACGCTTTCTCATCTTCGCTCTCGCCGCGGGACGCGCGCACGAGCAGCGTGGCGCCGTCCCAGACCTGCTTGAGCCGGAGTTCGTCGATTGGCGTGGGCAGCTTGGTTGAAGGTGCCAGCGGATCGCGGACCAGAAGCACGCCGTGCTCATGGTTGCGGCCGACAACGACGGCGGCTCCGCCGTCGGAGAGCAGGAGCAGGATTGGTGCGGGGTTGTCGATTTTCATCAACTGACCGAAACTGAGGCGCACCGCTCGCGCCCAAAGCCCGTATTGGCGGAGCCATTCCACCAGGGCAGGCGAGGAGGGGGCGGCGCCTTTGGCATCGGGCCGGACCGTCGAGGGGTCGGGATCGACACCGTGATAGCGGGCGACGTGAGTGGCGGCGACTATCCGGGCATGCACAGCGGCGGTGCCCTGCCCGTCGGAAGCGGCCTTCGCGCCAGGTTCGCCAGCCGGAGCGATGTGCAGCAGCTGGTTGGCCGTGGCCGGAATATTGGCAGGTGACACGAAATTCATCTCGATCACTCTTTGGGCTGTTCAAGGAAAAGGCGTCTGCCGGTCATGCAAGGGAGGAGACCGGCCATTGTGGCCGATCTCCAGTTTTGGGTTAGTGCTTGGGCAACTGCAGATGATTCTGCGTCGGGTTATTCAGGCTGATCGAGCTGAATGAACCGGAATTGCCGTTGTCCTTGAAGATGCCGCCCGCCTTTATGTCGACGCTTTGCTTGAACGTATCAAGCAACGACGCAACACTCTTGGGCGTGACATCAGACGGCCGCAGAGACGCGCTTATCTGTTTAGCGATGCTCTGAAGCTGGCTCTCACCTTGGGCGACACCCTTGGTGTTGTCTCCGGCGCTTCCCTGAGACGTGGAAGAACCGGAAAGGAAGGTCGGACGATCGCCCTTCGAGCCTTGGTTCAAGGACGGGGTCTCGTTTTTGCCGAGCCCCTGATCGCGGCCTTTCGCTCCGTGATCGCTGCCCTTCGAGTCCCCACGATCATGACCGTGGTGGTCGTGGTGATGATGCCCGCCGGACTTGCCGGTAGCACCCGTAGCGCCCGTCGCTCCGGTCTTGCCGGTGGCGCCGGTAGCACCGGTCTTGCCGGTAGCACCCGTGGCACCCGTCTTGCCGGTAGC
>NZ_JASGFR010000068.1:0-8438 GCF_047605405.1 Rhodomicrobium sp.
GAGCAGCGGAATCATAATCCGCGTGTCGGGGGTTCGAGTCCCTCCTCCGCTACCAACATTACCCCCCTTTGAAAAAGAGGCTGATCGTCTGGAAGCGGGCATGGGTTGCGCGCCGATCTCGACCCGACTCGCAGGATCCCATCGGCGTATATGGCCGAATGAAACAACCGCACCGGCAATTTAACCATCGATAAATACTGGAGGTGAGAGCCCTCTGGCGCAGGCGGCGTGGGCCCGGGGACCGGCACGCGCATGGCATTTGGTATTGAGCGTGCGGGCGACGAGCGAAAAAATAGTCGAATACCTTGACGGGGCCATCATTAGATTTTATTGGCCTAAATGCCGAATTTCGACTTGGAAGGGCAAGGGCAGAGCTGAAATTATGACCACTTTTCGTTCGAAGTTTATTTCTCTATTCAAGGTATTCGGAGATGACGATTTCCGGGTGTTCGTTTCTATTTTTAAATCGTACTTTCCCTTATACAAATATAAATATGCCATCATCTTTGTCTTGATAGGAATTTCTTCCTATGCCACTGCCATGGCCGCGTGGCTTGTGCGCGATGTCGTTAACGATTTTTTTGTGAATAAACAGGGCCAGTATCTGGTTCCCCTCTTTCTCATGATCGTCGCGCTCTTCATTGCGAAAGGCGCTTCGTCATACTGGCAAGCCGTGCTTTCAGCGCGCATCGCGAATGATATGGTCGCACGCACGCAAGAGCGAATACTGTCTCATATCCTGGCTCAGCGTGTGCGCTTCTTCGAGCGCTATTCGTCGGACGACCTCACGATGCGGACCAATATGGGCGCATCGTCTTTTGGCACCATTCTCAACCAGGTTGTTTTGAACGGTGCGCGCGATGGAGCAACCGTATTGGCACTCCTTGTTGTCATGGTTGCTCAAGATCTTACGCTGACCTTGATCTGCCTGCTCGCCGTGCCAGCCGTTTTTTTTGCGATCACACGTCTGCTGAAACGTATCAAGGCACTGATGCAGCAGGAGATGCTCTCGGTCGCCGAGCTGAACAAGCACGTGCGGGAAGTCGTGCAAGGGGTGAAGGTCATAAAGTCATACAATCTGGAGACGATTATCAAGTCCGAGGTCGGCACGGTTATTGAGAGTATTAAAGACAGATCGAATAAGGTATCCGCGCTTCAGACTGCCCCCGTGCCCATCATCGATACAATCGGCGGCGTCGGCATCGGCCTCACAATTCTTTACGCGGGGTATCGCTCCGTTTATGGCGTCTACGATCCGGGGACGTTTCTCTCGTTCGTAACGGCGCTCCTTCTCGCGCTCGATCCGGCACGACGGCTCAGCCAACTTCGGGTTTCTCTAAAGACGTCGCTTGTTGGCGTCGGGATGGTGCATGACCTGCTGGCCGACAACGAGCCGGACCAGACAAATGTCGCTGGCATCCAAAAGGCACCGCCAGCGAAATCCGAGGTGGGGATGGCGATCGAGATGAAAGATGTTCGGTTCGCTTACAATTCGGGCGGTGACGTCCTTCGGAACCTGTCGCTCGATGTGAAGCCCGGAGAGATGATCGCCCTCGTGGGCCCTTCGGGCGCAGGAAAATCCACGGTGTTTTCACTACTCTTGCGCTTCCACCCTCATCAATCGGGCGAAATCCGCATCGGCGGCAGCCCGATAGAAACAATTCCAGTTCCCGAGCTTCGAGACCTTATCGCGTATGTCGGGCAATCGAACTTCATCTTCAGCGGGACGATTCGAGAGAACTTGACACTGAGACGAGCTGGCGTTTCCCAGGAAAAAATCGATGAAGCCTGCAAGACGGTGGGGCTAAGCGATTTCATTGCAGGTCTGCCGAATGGGTACGAGACATTCGTGGGTGAACTCGGCTCCCTCATATCGGGCGGGCAGGCGCAACGTCTCAACATCGCGCGCGCCATTATCAAGGACGCCCCCATACTTCTGTTCGATGAAGTGACGTCTGCCCTGGACGCCGACAATGAAGAACTCGTTCGCGGATACATGCATTCACAAGCGGGGAAGAAAACCATCCTTGTCATTGCGCATAGAATTTCCACGGTGCGGCAGGCCGACAAGATTGCGCTGGTCGAAGGCGGGATGGTAAAGGCGTTCGGCAGCCATCAGGATCTGATGCGCGGTAGCGAGTATTATCAGCGCGCTGCTGGCTTGCAGCTGCTGTCCTGATCGATCGGGGCAGTGAGGGTCTTATCTGCGCTTTCGTTCGCCGGGCCACCCTCATTGTTTTCAGGAAAGATCCAAATTGGGCTTCGCGGATCACCGTCGAAGGCGCTACGCCCTGCCTCTTCGACCAGCACGAACCGGTCAAGAATTCGCGCCGAGTGGAAATTCCCCAAGGCGATTCATGATGGCCGGAATCCGCCCTAACAGGTGCTGAAAAGCGGTGACAGCGGAACCCGGATTCGCTGCTGAAGCCTTTCGATAGGAGTTTGCTGTAGCCGCGGGGCGCCTTCCGTATCTTCTTTTATCGAAAGCGCGCTGGCTCATGGCCTTCGATGACGAAGCGAGCAATCGATCCTGACGAGGCCCATCGATGAAGGTCTGGCTTTGACCGAAGCGAGCGCGCCCTTCCGGCTGCCCCGCAGCACTGTCCAGAACCAAAAGAAAACCCCGCCAACTGACGGGGTTTCTTATGAGACGGATCGTCTTGGTGCGTAAGCGTCAGACTTGCGAGCGGCTTTCACGGGACTTCCCCCCGTGGCTCGCCTGTCCGCCCTTACGGCCAGCCTGCGCGGCGAGGTCGCGGTTTCGCGAGAAACTGCGGTTTTCGTCCGACACGTTCTGACCGCCCTTGCGACCGGCTTCGGCGGCAAGCGAGCGGTTCTGGCTGAAGCTTCTCTTTTCGTTCGGGACGCTTTGCCCGCCCTTCGAAGCGATGGCGCGTTGCTTTTCGGCGTCCATGGAGGCGAAACCTCTGTTCGAGGTCGAACCTTTCTTGGGAGTTTGGGAGGCCATTCAAGCTCCTATCATACCGTTTGCATAGTCTCAGACTGAGACTTTACGCTGCTAACAGCCCGCTTCCGCCATGGTTCCGCTGATCCCGCGAAGAATTTGCGCAGGCGCGACAGATTTTCTTCACGTTTTTGTCAAGACAAGCTTCAGGTCGCAGAACGCGAAAGGCCGCCGGACGGGAAAAAGTCCGGCGGCCTGGAAGGTCGAGCTCTCGCTTTACTTGGAAGTCAAGTTGCAGGCAAAAAGCTAAAGCGCTGCCGATATCGACGTTGCTCCGACATCTTCGCCATACATCGACAACATCGGCTCATCGGCAAGAACCACCTCGTCATAATAGCCGCAGCCGTTGAAGTGGCTCGCCATCACGCGACCATACGCACCGATATTGCCGATTTCGATGAAGTCGCCCTCATCGATGTTTTCGGGCAGCAGGAACGGCCCCTCAAGATAGTCGGCGCTATCGCAGGTCGGGCCGTAAAGGTCGAACTCCCGCTTGCGACCGCTCATCTCGTGGCCGTTTGCGTCGAAGGCACGGGTCGGAAATACCCACTTGCAATGCGCCGCATCGTAAAGGGTGCCGAACGCGCCGTCATTGATGAAGAGCGTATTGCCCCGGCGGCTGTCCACCCGCACGATCACGGATTCGGACTCGGCGACAAGGGCGCGGCCCGGCTCGCACCAAAGTTCGCAGTTATAGGTGACGAGCATCTGGTCGAACGCGTCGCGGATCTCGTCCATATAGGCATCGAGCGCGGGCGGCTCGCGACCCGGATAGACCGAGGGAAAGCCGCCGCCGACATCCACGATGTCGACGAGCGTCGCCGCCCGCGCGATCTGCTTCGACACGGTGCGAAGCACCTGGCCGTAGCCTTCGGGGCACATCATCTGCGACCCGGCGTGGAACGACACGCCGAGCGCTTCCGCATTCTGGCGCGTGCGCCGGATGAGATCCGGGGCATCGCTCCACTGCGCGCCGAATTTGCCCTCAAGCGAAATCTCGCTGTAGGTCGAAGGACAGGCTACACGCACGACGAGCGTCAGATCCTTCGCGTTGCCGGTGACGGCAAGGATCTTTTCGAGCTCGGCTTCGGAATCGAGCGAGAAGGTTCTCACGCCGAAGTCGAAATACGCTTCGGAGATGAACTTTCGCGATTTGATCGGATGCATGATGTGCATCTTCGCGCCCGGCAGATTCGCAATGGTGCGAAGCTCCGTTGCGGAAGCGACATCGAAATGCCGGATCCCCGCGCCGAAGAGCGAATTAAGGGCCTTTGGCGAATCATTCGCCTTGACCGCATAAAGCGTCTCTCCCGGAAAATTGTCCAGAAACCAGCGCGCAGCACGAGCTGCCGCATGCGGACGGAATCCGAGTACGGGGCGATCTACTTGAAGCTTGCGGAGAACCTCCGCCGGCGTCGGGTAAATGTCCATCGCATGGGACCTCCCATTTAAGAGTTAATCCGATGCTGCTGACGAACGCTTCACCGCGCGATGCGGAGTTTGCCAGACAGGCTATTTCTGCACGTTCAGCATACGGGAGACGGAACAAGTCCCGACCCAAGTCGCAGCCTTTATGAGCAGAAGTCACCTCCCCGGCGCCCTGATGTGGCGCAATCGTTTCGCAATCGAGCTGCTTTAAGTGGCTATAACGGCCCCGAGGTCAAGCCCTTTTTTCGCGAGGGGAGAAAAATCCGACGGCGTGATGTGTTCCGAACGCGGAGCATTGGAAAAAGTCGTTATTAATCATAGGCATTCATGCGGCCGACACGATGCGGTGCGGGAGGCCGCCCTCGCCGTGGACCCCGCAAAATTCGGCTCCGAATCTCACAACAGACGACCGCTTGCGGGCTCGCCAAGACCACGCTTCGAACCGCTGCGGCCTCAAGGGGATCGGGGGGCCTTGCACTGTCCGTCCGCAACGCGATTGCGGACGTATACGATTGTTTGAGAGCATGCGTTCAAAAGAGAGCGGGACTGAAGGCGCCGCACTAGGAAACGGTTCATCACAACACAGGGTTTCACTGCGATTGGTGGCATACCATGGTACAACCTCAGCTCCATTTCGCTTGCTGAATCCAACAATTCTCCGAAAGGACCGCGGAAAAAGTCGGCACATCAGGAAACCTACTCGCAGGTCTCATTTGGAATTTTTGCAAGTGACCCCAAATTGGTTGGATATTTCTCGCTTTGGATATGCGGACAGAATGAGTTCCGATTCTGAAATGCCCTTGCAGGGAGCAAAAATCCTCGTAGCCGAGGACGACGCGATCCTCGCATTCGATATCAGCATCATGCTGCAGAAGGCGGGGGCGGTGATCCTGGGGCCGGCCGTCACGCTGAAGCACACGATGACCATTGCCTCCGATACGCCGATGTCCGCAGCGCTGCTCGACGTAAGCCTGCGCGGCGAGGAGGTCTTCCCGGCGGCGCGTGTTCTCACGGAGCGTGGCGTTGGCGTGGTTTTCTACACCGGTTACGCCGAGGTGGACAAGCTCAGGCGAGAGTGGCCCCTGGCCGAGGTGCTGACAAAGCCGGCACCCCCTCGTCGCCTGGTGAACGCGGTGGCCCGAGCCTGGGGCGAAAACGCCGTCGTCTGAAAAGGGATCAACTCCTGAAGACCGAGCGCGAGGTGTAAAGCTCGGTTCGGTCCAGCACCTCCTCGACCCGGAAATACGCCTCCGTGCCGATCTGACCGTTCGTCAGCAGTTTCGCCAGCGCCTGACGCGAGGCGGTGACCGTCCGCTGGTGCAGAAGATCGTGTTCGCTGGCCTCCATCGTCGGCAATCCGGATGCGAGAAGCGCGCCTGTGTCGTTCCACCTGGCCAAGGCTGCGTTATACTCGATCCGCAGCGCATCGGCGTAGGCGGACGTCTCTCCCTCAAGCGCCTGAAGCCCCGCCTCCAGCGCCTTCCTTCTTGCAAATGCGGTTTCCGCATCGACCTGATTGTCGTTCGGCAGCCTCAGGATGCGGACAAGCGGCGCAAGGGTCAGCCCCTGAGCGAGCAGCGTTCCGAGCACAACGACGAAAGCCACGAATTGTATGAGTTCGCGCTCCGGGAATCCGGCCGGCAAGGCAAGGGCAGCCGCGAGCGTCAGCACGCCGCGCATGCCGCTCCACCCGACAACCAGGCTGCCGCGCAGAGATGGCCTCAGGAACATCCGGTTCGCCCTGCTGGGAAACGCGCGATAGGTCGAACGCAGCACCGTGTTGAAAGTCAGCACCCAGGCGAGGCGGACAAGGATCACCGTCGCGAGGACGATGAGCGCGACCACGAAGTAATGCGACCGTTCTGCCGGCGTGAGCGGCGAAAGAAGCGGTCCGAGTTGAAAGCCGAGCAGCGTGAACCCAAGAACGTTCGTGAAGAAGATCGCGGTGCGCCAGACCCACCGCGACTGGACGCGGATGACCGTATCCGTGCCCGGCACAGCAAAACGCATCAGCCCGATCCCAAAGGCGACGATGGTCAAGACCGGAGACAAATCCAGTTTCTCCGCCAGCATCCAAACGCCAAGCACCGCGCAGAACTGAAGCACGATGCTGGACGCGGGATCGCGGACGAAGGCCACAAGCCGCACACAAAGCCACACGCAGGCAAGCCCGGCCACAACGCTGGCGAAGATGCTGAGCACGTAAGCGAAGGCGACGGGGGCGATGTCGTCGCTCCCCTGGGTCGCGACCCTCACGGCAATCGAAAAAATCAACAGAGCGCTGGCATCGTTGAAAAGGCTCTCTCCTTCGAGGATTTGCAGGATCCGGTGCGGAATTCTCACCTGCCGCAGCACGGCGGTCGCCGCCACGGCATCCGGCGGCGAAACGATCGCTCCGAGTGCGATTGCCGCCGCCCAGGGCACCTGAGGTTCGAGGGAGTGAAAGACCATCGCTACGGCGGCGGTCGTGACCGCCACGGCGGCGACCACCAGCGTCACGATCGGAAGACGGTTATCCTTGAGATCGCGGGGCGAAACCTCGCAGGCGGCGATGAAAAGAGCGGGGGCGACGAACACGAGAAGCGCGAACTGCGAATCCAGTTCGAAGCGGGGTATGTTCGGAAGCAACCCGACCGCCGCCCCGCCGAGCGCGAGCAGCGCCGGATAGGGCATCGACAACTTGGCGGCGACACGGGTGAGGAAGACGGCCCCGACCAGCAGGGCAACGAGAAAAGCGAAAAGGTCCACTTCAAAATCCGATGCTTACGCGCCGCTTTTGCGAAGCTCTGCAGCGGCGCAAGTTTCAAGCATGGCGTCTGCGGTAAATTAATGGCGCGTATAATAATTTCCCCGCGCGGAGGAAATCGCAATGCCGGTGCCGTCGAACGTGAAAGCCTCTCAAGCCATGCCTTTTCCGGCGCGCGCTATCGGGCTTGCCTGCCTTCTTCCTTTCACCATGGGCGCCCTCGCCGTGTGTCTGGCGCCCGAAATCAGGGCTGAAGCCGCTTCCGCGCTGATCGTTTACGGCGCCATCGTGCTGTCGTTTCTCGGCGGTGTCCGTTGGGGGTTCGCTGTGGTGGACGAAAGCCAGGCGAGCTGGAGCGCCTACGGGCTGGCAGCCATTCCGTCCCTGATGGCGTGGATTGGCGCGGTAAGCGGCGGCCCCGACGGTCTCGGCATCCTCGCGCTGGCGCTCACGGTCTGGTTTTTCGTCGAAAGGGCCGCCCCACCCGCATTGCCGCTGCCTGCCTGGTATGGGCGGGTGCGGGGCGTGCTCACCACCATCGCAACGCTGTCGCTCGGCGTGGCCGCTTTTTCATGGTAAATAAACGGTAATATGCTCAACCCTTGGCCGAGCTGCGGAACCATCTTATCTTTTGGTGCGTTGGGCAGTTTAGTGTTCAGAGAGGGTTAACATGTCCCAAACTTTTAAAGTATCCTGCGCGGCGGCGGCGCTTGGTGCTGCTATGACCTTGGCGTCGTATTCTGCTAGTTCGGCTCCGCTTGTGTCCGGTCTGGAGAGCGCAATGTCTTCGGGCGCGATGACCGTACAATATCCCGGCGGTCCGAAACACCACAAACCCGGTTTCAAACCAGGCCCGAAGCCCGGCCCCGGATACGGTCCCGGCCCGCGCGGTCGTCACTGGGGGAACCGTCATCGCGGTCCCAGCGGTGCAGCCGTCGGACTTGGCATTGCCGGCGCGATCATTGGCGGCGCCATCATCGCCAACGAGGCCAACCGCGCTTATGCCGCTCCGCCGCCCGGCGCCTATGATGACGGCTACGGTCGTTGTGCCGCGACGTTCCGGTCCTTCAACCCGAACACCGGCACCTATATCGATCTGAACGGCTACGAACGGCCGTGCCCCTATCTTTAAACTTATGCGTGACAGGTTCCTGCGATCGGCCTTTCAGGGCTGATCGCAGAAAACCGCGACCCCGCGACGGGGCCGCAAATTCCGATGCGGGCTTCGATGGCGACCTCTTCATGCCGCGCGTGGGGAAAAGTGTGTCGTGATTTGTTCGGCGTTCGCAGGTCTAGGTG
>NZ_JASGFR010000069.1:0-7430 GCF_047605405.1 Rhodomicrobium sp.
GCAGAAACCCCGAAGTCCCAGTAACGCGGGGACAATCGTCAGGAAAGGAGGCTTCGGCCTCCTTTTTTTGCGGCTGGAACGCGTTAGGAGGCGGGCGGGAAATCCACCTCCGCGCGCAGCGGGCGCGACAGCAGCGCATCGATGGCGTCGTCAACGCTCGTCTCGCCCTTGACGATGCTGTGCACGGCCTCGCAGATCGGCATCTCCACCCCGTGCTTCGCCGCCAGCGCGACGACGGCGCCCGCCGAATGCACGCCCTCGGAGACCGATTTCCGCTGACCGAGAATTTCGGAAAGCATGCGGCCTTGCCCGAGCGCCAACCCGAGCGACATGTTGCGCGATTGAACACTCGACGCGGTCAGAATGAGATCGCCGAGCCCGGAAAGCCCGGTCAGCGTTTCGAAGCGTCCGCCGAGCGCGCGCCCCAGCCGCACGAGTTCCGCGAAACCGCGCGTGACCATGGCCGCGTGTGCATTCGCGCCGAACTTCCGACCCTCCACGATACCTGCCGCGATCGCCAGCACGTTCTTCACCGCGCCGCCAACCTGTGCGGCCGTGACGTCGTCGGTCCAGTAGAGGCGGAAGGTGCGATGCGCGAGGGCGGTGGTGAGTTCCGCGCCGAGCGTCTCGTCCGGGCAGGCCAGTGTCAGCGCCGTGGGCAGATTGCGCGCGACCTCACCCGCGAAGCTCGGGCCGGAAAGGACAGCGATTTCGGCGCCGGGCAAAACTTCGCGCACCACCTCGCTCATGAACGCGTTCGTGCCGTTCTCCACGCCCTTGGTGCAGATCACGACGGGCGTGCCACTTCGAAGGTGCGGCGCGATTTCGCTGGCTACGGCGCGCGAGAACTGCGAAGGCGCGACGAAGAGGAGAGCGTCAGCCGCCGCGACGTCCTTCGCCTTGGCCGTCGCGCGTATGCGTGGATCGAGCGACACGCCCGGCAGATAGACGCGGTTCGTGCGGTGATCGTTGATTTCGGCAACCGTTTCGAACTCGTAAGCCCAGAGCGTGACCTTGCGCCCCGCGCGGCAGGCAGACTGCGCAAGCGCCGTCCCCCAAGCGCCGCCACCTATGACGCCGATGTGCTGCAAACGCGCCGCCTCGCCGGAAGTGTTCGTGGCCATGATCAAGCCGCCCTTTCCAAAATGCCGCGAGCCATGCGGCTGCGAGCTTACGATTGAGGCGGCTGTGGTAGCGGTGCGGCGGAGACCGCGCAACCCGCTGGCCCGGTCAGGGTCATTCCGCCGCGGAAAGCTCTTTCGCCGCCTCGACCGGGGCCGGAACTTCGGAAATTGGCCAGCGCGCGCGTGCCGCAACGTCGAGGCCGTCCACGAGGCCGGCTGCGATCCGGTTAGCCCCTGCCCAGGCGATCATTGCCGCATTGTCGGTGCAAAGCCCGGGTGGCGGGGCGTGAAACGTGTATTCAGAAGCCTCACACTCCCTGAGAAGCGCGGCTCGCAGCGCGCGGTTGGACGCGACACCGCCCGCAACCACAAGCCGCCGCGGCAAGCCGGATGCTTCATAGATGGTCATGGCCGCGCGAAGCCTGTCGCGCACGACGTCCGCCGCAGCCTTCTGGAACGACGCGCAGAGATCGGCCGCGACCTGCCTCGACACGGGCGCGTGCGTGAGCGCAACCTGACGCACGGCGGTCTTGAGGCCGGAAAACGAGAAGTCGGGGCGGGTGCGCCCTGCCAGAGGTCGCGGCAGATCGAAGCGATACGGATCGCCGCTGGCGGCCGTGCGCTCGACGGCGGGGCCGCCGGGAAAGCCGAGGCCGAGCATCTTCGCGACCTTGTCGAAAGCCTCGCCGAGAGCATCGTCGATGGTGCCGCCGAGCTTCTCGTATCGAAAGAGACCGTCAACCTTCAGAAATTCCGTATGGCCGCCCGACACCAGCAAAAGGAGATACGGTGGCCGAAGCCCTTCCGTGAGGCCGACCGTCAGCGCGTGGCCTTCGAGATGGTTCACCGCGGCAAGCGGAAGATCGTGAACGAGCGCGATGGCCTTCGCCGTGACGAGGCCCACGAGGACGCCGCCGATCAACCCCGGCCCCGCCGTCGCGGCCACGCCGTCGAGGTCGTCGAAATCGAGCTGCGCTTCTACGAGCGCGGCCTCCACGATGCTGTCCACGACCTGCACATGAGCGCGCGCGGCAATTTCCGGCACGACGCCGCCATAGGCTTCGTGATCGTTGAATTGCGAACGTATGATAGACGAGAGAAGTGTGCCGTTACCGAAAGGGTCGCGCCGGACTATTGCAGCGGCGGTTTCATCGCAACTCGTCTCGATTCCCAGCACTGTCAACTCGCGGTCTTTTGTCGCCCCCGGCTCCTTAGTTGCTCCGGTGCTCGCGCGTTGCTGCATGATCCGTGTCTAATTCCGTCTTGCTTTAGTGCTGTACCTTGCGGCTGCGATATGCTTAGTGTCCCAATCCTCTGCATCCTCAAAAAACCGGACGCACCCCTACAACCTAAGTCAACACAACCATGAAAAATCACTCAGACGCAAGGCAAATTCGCATCGGTACCCGTGGCAGTGCGCTGGCTCTGGCGCAAGCTACGGAAGTACAGAACCGCCTGGCCGCGATCTATGGCGACGAGGTACAATTCGAGCGTGTCGTCATCAAGACGACCGGCGACAAAATCCTCGACAAGGCCTTGTCTTTGGTTGGGGGCAAGGGGCTTTTCACCAAGGAACTTGAAGAGGCGTTGTTTGCGGACCAGATCGACATTGCCGTTCATTCGATGAAGGACGTGCAGGCTTTTCTGCCGGACGGTCTTGAGATCGCCTGCAATCTTCCGCGTGAGGACGTGCGAGACGCGTTCATCTCGACGAAGGCGAAATCTCTCTCCGACTTGCCGGAGGGCGCGGTCGTCGGAACGGCTTCCATCCGCCGCGAAGCCTTCATCAAGAACAAGCGTCCGGATCTGAAGACGGTGCTGTTCCGCGGCAACGTTCAGTCGCGGCTGAGGAAGCTCGAAGAGGGCGTTGCCGACGCGACGCTCCTGGCATCCGCCGGCTTGAACCGTCTCGGTCTCTCCGACCGCATCACTGACCATATCCCCGTTGAAGAAATGCTGCCCGCTCCCGCGCAAGGCGCGATCGGCATCGAAATCCGCTCCGACGATCAGGTGACGCGCGAACTCATCATGGCGCTGCACGACGAAGCGACCGGCTATGCCATCAATGCCGAACGCGCATTCCTCAGCGAACTCGACGGTTCCTGTCGAACGCCGATTGCGGCGCTCGCCCGCTACGACGGTCACGGCAAGGTGTCTTTCAAGGGCGCGATCCTTACGCCCGACGGCGCACGCATCTATGAAACCACCCGCGAGGGCAGCGCGAACGACGCGGCAGCGATGGGTAAGGATGCGGCGAAAGAGCTTTTCGCGGTGGGCGGCAAGGACTGTTTCCCCGCCACCGAATGACATGATCGCGTATCAAGCGGAACGCCGCACGTCGCGGCGTCCGCAACTGGTGCTTCGATGCAGACGTTTCGCCTGACTGATGCACAGGCAAACCCAGACTTCAAAAGAGCACCCGGCAGTTTATAGAATCCCGTGCAGTATGAAGATTGACTTTGATATGAGAGCCCACATCACGGGCGAATCGAATGTCAGTCCGACCGCACCGGCGCAGGACCATCCGACAGCGGAGGCGGCATGCGTTTGCTGGTAACGAGAGCGGAGCAGGACGCCGGTCCATTCGCGGACGAATTGCGCGAGCGGGGGCATGAGCCCGTGCTTCAGCCGCTCATCGAACTTCACGCGCTCGATTTCGATGCAGCGGCGCTTGAAGATACCGACGCGCTTATCGTCACGAGCGGCAACACGCTGCGCGCGCTGGAACAGGCGGGCGCAATCGGTGGACTTGCCCGCTTCCCCATCTACTGTGTCGGAGATGCTACCGCGCGACGCGCCAGACATAGCGGCCTTCAAAAGCCGCTTGCCATCGAGGACACGGGCGAAAAGCTCGCCGCCGCGATCGTCGATTCGGCTGCGCCGGGCACACGCTTCGTCCACCTGGCGGGCGAACATCTTGCGTTCGATATCGTTGGAGAATTGACACGCCACGGCATGCCGTCGCGGTCGCTGGCCGTCTACGCCATGGAAGCCGCCGAGGCGTTCAAGCCCGAGGTCGCGGACATGATCGAACGTGGCACGCTCGACGGCGTGACGCTGCTCTCTCCGCGCACGGCCGAAATATACGTTTCATTATGTCACAGGCATCGATTGGCTGAATGCGCTAAAAAATTGGCGTATTTTTGCATATCGGAAACTGTGGCGCACCGACTTGAGACGCTCGACGCGCGTCGCGTTTACATATCCGAAAGGCCGAATCGCAAGGCTCTTCTTGACCTTGTAAGTTAGGCGCAACCTCTGCCCTTCCGAGAACACGATCTTGTGGAAGAAGGCGCTTGCAAAAAAGATAAATAGGCTGGTCCGACGATGCCCGAAGACAAGAAACCGAGACCGACTATCATCGATGGCGAAAAGGCTCAGCCAGCGGCGGCAGGCGCGGACACCTCGCCCCGTCCGAAACCGCAAATCATCGACCAGGCGCCGCAACCGACAAGCGGGGGCGGCCTTTTGAAGACGCTGACAGCGGGCGTCATCGGCGGCCTCGTTGGCGCAGGCGCGGTCTATTTCACGGTCGCCGCCGACACGACCGGGGGCACGGACGCGGAAGCGCGCAGGCAGATCGCCGATCTCCAGCAGAGGACGGCGCAGCTTGGCGAGGCCGTACGCGCGCGGCCGCAGGCAGTGGCGGAGACGTCGGCTTCGGCGGCTCCGGCCGTGCCGCCCGTCGATCTTACGGAGGTCAACAACCGTCTCGATGCGCTTGAGAATACCGGCAAGGATGCGAGCGCTTCGCTGCAATCGCTGACGCAGCGAATCGAAGTTGTCGAGCAGAAGCCCGGCATCGAGCCGCGCAAGGAAGTGGTCGAAGCGGCCGTCGCGGCACAGATCGCGCCAATCGGCGATCGCATCACGGACCTCGAACGCGGTCTTGGCGAGCGGCGTGCCGACGCCCGCAATGCCGCCCTTTCGCTTGCTCTTGCAAACTTCAAGCGCGCTGTCGCCGAAGGGCGGCCCTTCGCCGAAGAACTGACGGCCATCGAAAACCTGTCGCCTGAAAAGCTTCCGGTGTCGGCGCTCGCCGCCTACAAGGACAAGGGTGTGCCCTCCATCGCCGCGCTGCGGACGAGTTTCGAGGATGCGGCGCGCGTGGCGATCCAGCGGCACTATCAGAAGCAGTCGCCCGACAGCGTCGTCGGCCAGGTGGTGGCGCGCGCGCGCTCCGCGGTTCAGGTCAAGCCGTCCGGCGATGGTGGCGACACGGTCGAGGCGATCCTCGGGCGGGTTTCGTCCGCGCTGAAGGCGGGAAATGCGGCGGGTGCCCTCGCGGCCTCGGATACGCTTCCTTCTACGGCCAAAGAGGAAATCGTCGCGTGGCTTGAGCAAGTAAAAGCCCGCGTCGCTGCAGACGAGGCGGTGAAGAACACCGATCAGCAGCTTATCGCGACCCTGACGAAACCTCAGGGCGTCCAGAACTGAACAACCGGCAACCACGCGCGAACTCGCTAACTTTGGAATTCAAGTCATGACCCGCCTCATCGGCTATTTCCTGCTCATCGTCCTTGTCGCCGTCGGGTTTGCCTGGATTGCGGACCGGCCGGGAAGCGTAACCATCCAGTGGCTCGGCTATGACATCCAGACGAGCGTCTTCATCGGCTCGGTGGCGCTGCTGCTGGCCTTCGTCATCGTGTTCCTTCTGGGGTGGCTGGGCCTCCTCACCTGGACCGGACCGAAGAAGTTCCGCAACAGGGTCCAGCGCCGCCGCCAGCGCATCGGTCAGGAAGCCGTGCGACGCGGTATCTTCGCAGCGGGAGCGGGCGACAAGTCCGCCGCGCTCAAGGCGGACGCCATTGCGAGGCGGACCGTGCCGAACGAGCCTCTGGCCCTTCTCCTTCAGGCACAGTCGGCACAGCTGAACGAGGACTCGATTGCGTCGCGGCAGGCCTTCGAGCGCATGCTGGAAAAGCCGGAAATGGCCGAGCTTGGTCTTCGCGGTCTTTACATGGAGGCGAAGAAGGCGAACCAGAACGAGGCCGCCAAGCAGTTTGCGGAACGGGCGCTCGCCGCCAACCCCGCGCTGTCGTGGTCTTCGAGCGCGCTTTTCGAAATCCAGACCCGCGAAGGCGACTGGCGCGCGGCGCTGAAAACGCTTCAGATCGCGAAGGAACACCGCCATCTCGCCAAGCCCGAAGCCGACAGGCGCCGTTCGCTGCTTCTGACGCAGCTTGCCATCGAGCTTGAAGATTCGCAGCCAAGCAAGGCGCTGGCGTACGCCACGGAAGCTTTTGACCTGTCGCCCACGCTGATCCCCGCCGCTGTGGTGGCGGGCCGGATCCTGACCACGCAGGGCCAGACATCGCGCGCCACGAAAATCCTCACGCAGGCCTGGCGCTCGACCCAACATCCCGAGATCGCGCTCACCTTTGCCCACGCGCGGCGAGGCGATTCGCCCCGTGACCGCCTCGCCCGTGTAAAATCCCTCGTCGCGGCCGGGGCGCAGACGCTCGAAGGTGCGGTCGCCGTTGCCGTGGCTGCCATCGACGCGCAGGAATGGAAGACGGCGAGGCTGGCACTCGAACCCTATCTCGCCAACAATCCGACCGCGCGGGTGTGCCGCCTCATGGCGCGCATTGAGGCCGGTCAGAATCGAGACTCAGGCCGTGCGCGCGAATGGCTTGCAAAAGCGGCACGCGGCGCTCCGGATCCGGTCTGGGTGGCTTCGGATGGCACCATATCCGCCGAATGGCAGCCGATCTCGCCGACGACCGGCGCGCTTGGCAGCTTTGAATGGAAGACCCCGCCCGCCAACGCGACACCAAACTCCGAAGACTTCGCCGCGGAGATTTCAGCCCTGGACGTCGTTTCGCTCGAAGGTGAATCGCTGCCGGACTCCTACGCGAAGGCCAAGGGCTTGTCTGGCCGCTCGAACGAACCGGTGGACGTCGTCGCCTCTCCTGTGGGCAAGGAGGGGGCCGATCCGTCCAAGACGCCTCCTACGCCCGCTAACGACACGGCAACGTCCAACGCTTTGATCACAACGCCGGAGACGACGGTGGAAGCCGAGGAGGTGACGACGCCGGTCGACCGCTTCCGGCGCCGCTGAACGCGGGCGGCGAGAGGCCGAGCGCAAAGTGCCAACCGCATGCTGTCGCGGCGCGTTGCGGTCGAAGCGCCTCGTATAGAGTATCGAGATTTCCGCCAAATATCTTGCAAAGCGGGCTTGCACCGCGAGAAGTCCGTTGCTATGCATGTTTCGCGGGTTGGCCCGCATCGCCGCTTTAGCTCAGCCGGTAGAGCACCTCATTCGTAATGAGGGGGTCGCGTGTTCGAGTCACGCAAGCGGCACCA
>NZ_JASGFR010000070.1:0-6050 GCF_047605405.1 Rhodomicrobium sp.
CGTCCGGTTCCAAAGCCCTGCCTCCCATTGAGGTCGTGGCCATGACCGTCGAGCCCGAGAACTTGCCTCAGGAGTTGGACGCCATAGGCTCCCTCTCGTCAGTGAACGAAGTGACGCTCGCGCCGGAAGTGGCGGGCCGCGTGATCTCGATCGATTTCGAAGCCGGGGCGGAGGTGGCAAAGGGGGCTGAACTCGTCCGTCTGTACGATGCGCCAGAGCGCGCCGATCTCGAAACGGCGAAGGCAAAACTGGAGTTCGCGCGGCTTCAGTTCGACCGTGCGCAGGACCTCGCACCGAAGGGCGCTGAGTCGCGCCAGATGCTCCAGCAGCGCGCGGCGGAACTCGCGCAGGCCGAAGCGGCGGTGCAACTGGCTGAGGCGCGCCTCACGCAACGCACCATCCGCGCGCCGTTCGCCGGTCGGCTGGGTGTGCGCCGCGTCAACCTCGGACAATATGTGAACGCGGGCGAGCCGCTCGTAACGTTGACAGCTCTTGATCGGCTGTACGTCAATTTCACCGTTCCCCAGCAGGAACTTTCGAAGCTTGTGAACGGCGGCAAGGTGGTACTGCGGACCGATGCCTGGCCGGGACGAGACTTCGAAGCCCATATCAACGCCATCGAGCCGGTGGTCGCAGCCGAGACGCGCAATATTTCGGTGCAGGCCACGCTCGCGAACGCGGACGGCGCGCTCCGCCCCGGCCTTTATGTCACCGCGAAAGTGGGCCTGCCGCCGCGCGTCAAGGCAATCCTCGTGCCTGTGACAGCGGTCGTAACAGGTCCGTCCGGCGACACGGCCTATGTGGTCCGCAAGGGCAAGGCCGAGATCGTGCTGGTCGAGACGGGCCGAAGGGTTGGCGCGCACGTCGTCGTGGAGCGCGGCCTAGAGGCTGGCGACGTTGTCATCACCACGGGGCAACTCCGCGTGCAGCCGGGCGCGGCCGTCACTCTTGCCGCCACCAGGGCGAAGGAATAGGCGCGCGCGATGCGATTCACCGATCTCTTCATTCACCGGCCGATCCTGTCCATCGTCGTCAGCCTGCTGATTTTGCTGGCGGGGGTGAATGCGTTCTTCTTGCTGCCGGTGCGGCAATATCCGAACCTGCAAAGCGCGACGATCACGGTCGAGACGGGCTTCCCCGGCGCCACGCAGGACGTGATGCAAGGCTTCGTCACTACGCCGATTGCACAGGCGATCGCCACCGCGAGCGGGATCGAATATCTGACCTCGACCTCCACGATGGGGCAGAGCCAGGTCAAGGCGAAGCTCGTTCTCAACGCGGACTCGGACCGGACGATGACCGAGGTTCTGTCCAAGGTCCAGCAGGTCAAATATCGCCTGCCGCAGGGCGCATTCGATCCCGTCGTCACGAAGATCACCGATGGCGCTTCTGCCGTCCAGTATATCGCTTTTGTCAGCGACACGCTGACGATCCCGCAGATCACCGATTTCGTCACGCGGGTCGGTCAGCCGCTGATCACCTCGGTGAAGGGCGTCGCCTCCGCTGACTTCGCAGGTGCGCAGGCGCTCGCCATGCGGGTGTGGCTCGATCCGGTGAAGCTCGCCGCCCGCAATCTGACGGCTGGCGACGTCGCGGCGGCGCTGCGCGCCAACAACGTCCAGGCGGCGCCGGGGCAGCTTGAAAGCGACCGGAGCATCACCAGCATTACGGCAACGACCGACGCCACCTCTGTGGGCGACTTCCGCGAGATGGTGATCAAGACGAGCGCCAGCGGCCTCGTTCGGCTCCGCGATATCGCCGATGTCGAGATCGGTAGCCAGAACCATAAGACGCTCGGTTGGGCGAGTGGCCGCCGGGCCGTCTATTTGAAAATCGCGCCGACACCCGACGGCAACCCTCTGGAAATCGTGGCGGCGACAAAGGCGCTGATCCCGAGCATGCAGATCGTCGCTCCGCCCGGGCTCAAGGTGGAGAACCAGTTCGACGTCGCCCATTTCGTGAACGCTTCAATCGACGAGGTGCTGCGGACGCTCGTCGAAGCTGTTCTCATTGTCGTGGTCGTGATCTTCCTGTTCCTGGGCTCGTTGCGCGTGGTCGTCGTTCCCGTCGTCACCATCCCGCTGTCGCTGGTAGGCACGGCGGCGCTGATGCTGGCGTTCGGCTTCTCGCTCAATCTGCTCACTCTTCTTGCCATGGTGCTGGCGATCGGGCTGGTGGTGGACGACGCCATCGTGGTCGTCGAGAACATCCACCGCCATATCGAGGAGGGTCATTCGCCGGTCGAGGCGGCACTCGCCGGGGCGCGTGAGATTATAGGCCCGGTCATCGCGATGACGATCACTCTCGCAGCCGTCTATGCGCCAATCGGGTTGATGGAGGGACTGACCGGCAGTCTGTTCCGGGAGTTCGCCTTCACGCTGGCCGGATCAGTGGTCGTGTCGGGAGTTGTCGCGCTTACTCTCTCGCCGATGATGTGTTCGCAACTTTTGAGCGGCAAGGCCAGCGAAAGCCGCTTTGCCCGGCTGGCAGAGCGCCTGTTGACGGCGCTTGCGGGCACCTACGGCCGTGTGCTCGACCGAACGCTGGACATGCGGTCTGTCGTGCTGCTCGTCGCGGGTGCGATGGTCGCCGCCATCGTGGTGCTCTTCCTCGGCGCCAAACGTGAACTCGCCCCGCAGGAGGATCAGGGATACGTTTTTACCGCCGTCCGAGCGCCGCAATACGCCAATCTCGACTACACGGCGTCAGCAGCCGCCGACGTTCAGCGGATCTTTCGGTCCTTACCCGAATATGCGGCGAACTTCTTCGTCGTGGGCACCGATGGCATGAACAACGCCTTCGGCGGCATTATCCTGAAGGAGTGGAGTGAACGCGAACGAACGTCCACCGACATTCAGGCCCAACTCTATCGAGCCGTCAGAAGCGTGCATGACGCCTCGGTCACGCCGTTCCAGCCGATGGCGCTTCCCGCCTCGACGGGCGGCCTGCCGTTCCAGATGGTGTTGCGTTCGCCTGCCGACTACGACGGAATCTATCAGGAAATGGAGGTGCTGAAGGCGGCGGCACGGCGCAGCGGCCTCTTCGTGTTTGTCGACAGCGACCTCGCTTTCGATAGTCCGACGGCGCGGATGCGCATCGACGTCGCAAAGGCCGGAGAGGTCGGCGTCACCATGCAGGCAATAGCCGACACCATGGCCGTGCTCGTTGGCGAAAACTACGTCAACCGCTTCAACTATTATGGCCGATCCTACGACGTGATACCGCAGGTCCGCCAACCCGACCGCGTGTCGCCGGATGCGCTCGGCCGCTTCTACGTTCGGGCCAGATCGGGTGCGATGATGCCGCTCGCCACCCTCATCAGGCTCGATGTCATGCCGCAGCCCAATCGATTGCCGCAGTTCAATCAGATGAACGCCGCAACTCTCTCGGCCGTATTGAGGCCCGGCGTGACCATGGGCCAGGCGGTTGCATTCATGGAGTCGCTGCCGCGTGCGCCGGGCGTCACCATCGACTGGCTCGGCGACAGCCGCCAGTACGTGCAGGAAGGCAACCGGTTGACCGTTACTTTCGGCTTCGCGCTGATCGTGATCTTCCTCGTGCTTTCGGCCCAGTATGAAAGCTTCCGCGATCCGCTGGTGATCCTCGTTACCGTGCCTCTCGCGGTCTGCGGTGCGCTCGTGCCGCTCTGGCTCGGGTACACGACGCTCAACATCTACACGCAGATCGGGCTCGTGACGCTGATTGGGCTTATCTCGAAACACGGTATCCTGATGGTAGCGTTTGCGAACGACATCCAGCGACGCGAGGGCACCGGAAAGCGCGCCGCCATCCTCAAGGCGGCGATGGTGCGGATGCGGCCGATCCTCATGACGACGGCGGCCATGGTAGCCGGCCTCGTGCCGCTTCTCTTCGCGACCGGCGCGGGCGCGGCGAGCCGCTTCGCAATCGGCATCGTGGTGGTGATGGGAATGCTGGTCGGGACGCTATTCACGCTCTTTGTGTTGCCGACATTCTATATCCTGCTCGGTAGTGAACGAACGCCCCGCCCGAGTTGACTCGGGTGGGCCAAGATAACGGTATGCAGCGTCTGCTATCCGCTCGAAAGCCGGCGGAACGAAGAAGATGCAAGGCATGTCTGCACTCGGCCTCGACCGAGATCGGAGCGTCGGGACGGCCAGAGCGGCTTCGGGTCACCTTCTTCGGTTCCATCATCGTCAAGGCGGAAGCGGTCGGTAAGCGTAACGAAGGCCGCCGTCGAGACGAGCCTGAAGCTACCTTTGCGTCTGTCCGCTGCGCACAGAGGACATTGGATACTAAGAACCCGCGTTTCGGCCGGCATGACGCTCCGCCATGTATCTGCCCGGAGACGTGCCGAGCGTCTTGCGGAACATGGTGACGAAACTCGGCACGCTTTCATAACCCAGATCGGCGGCCGCCTGCTGGATCGAGGCGCCATCGGCCAGCCACTGCACCGCGAGCATGACGCCGAGCTGCTGGCGCCAGCGCCCGAAGCTCATCCCGGTCTCGCGGCTGATCAGCCGCCCAAGCGTCCGCTCGCTCAGGCCGGCGCGCTCTGCCCACTCCTCCAGCGAACAACGTTCGGAGGGCGCGGCCATCATGAGGTCGACCAAAGCACGCAGCCGCGCATCGACCGGCATCGGCAAATGCAGGTCCTCGATTTCGGCGGCTGCGATCTCGTCGAGCAACACCGCGATCAGACGCGAATTCGCTCCGTCCTGGTCGTACAGCAACGGCAGCCTAGCCGCCCGGAACAGCAATTCGCGCAGCAGAGGCGTCACCGAGACGGTGCAGCAGCGTTGCGGCAGGCCGGCGTCGAAGCCGGCGGCGACGAACGCAGCATAGCCTTCGAGCGAGCCGGTGGCCTTGATGGCGTGCAGCGCGCCGCCTGGTATCCAGACGGCGCTTCGCGGCGGGACGATCCACAATCCGCCTTCCACCCGGCAACTCAGCGCACCGCGCTGCACCAGCAAGATCTGCCCCTTGGCATGGCAGTGCATGTCGAGCTCGAACGAACCGATCGTCTCCGACGCCATCCCATACGTGACGACCGGGCGCGCGACCTCGTCGGGCTCGATCCAGTCGGACGCAGCGGAGCTGTCTGTGAGAATGGGCATCGTTCGATCGACCATACCGTGTGGCGCAAATGGATAATAATTTGTCAGGACTTCGTAATGACGTCAATGCGGCTTCCCTTTACTCTCACGGACAATCGAAACCGAAACGGTCTCGGCATCACCGAAAGGGACTTTCATGACAACGCTGAGCAGCAAGCGCGTCGCAGAGACGCTCGACAAACTCCACGCAGAAGCCGACGCTGCGGATCATGACATGATGACCAAGCTGATAGCGCAGCTCGAGGCGTCCGGTGAAACCCTGCAGGATGCGGCCGCCAGGTTTGTCGACGAGGAACGGGTGAACTATCGAACGACATATCGGGGGCACGCCGATCATTTCCTGGCGATTTCCCCGGCCTATGGCCGCTTCCTTTACGCGATCGCGCGCGCCCGCAGGGCGACCCGGATCGTCGAGTTCGGCACGTCGATGGGAGTCTCGACCATCTATCTTGCGGCTGCGCTTCGCGACAATGGCGGCGGAAAGCTGATCGGCACCGAGCTAGAGCCCAGCAAAGTGGCGCGGGCGCGGGCTCACCTCGAAGCGGCCGGGCTGGCCGACCTGGTGGATATCCGCGAGGGCGATGCGCTCGACACGCTGAAGGACGTCGGCGGCGAGGTTGATGTTCTATCGATCGATGGCGCGTTTTCGCTGTACCTGCCGGTGCTCAAACTGATCGAGCCGCGGTTGACGCCCGGCGCTGTGATCCTCGGTGAAAACGCCTTTGCGCAGGACTATCTCGATTACGTCCGCTCTCCCGCCAATGGCTATTTCTCCCGCTCGCTCGATATCGACGAAGGCCGCGGCAATGAGTTCACCGTGCGGGTTGGGTGACGCCAGCCAGCGAAGCAACTGGCCGTCTCAGCGGAAGTCTTCAGGAGGGGCCGACATGATCAACCGCTTCAAGGCATGGCTTTATCGCACACGTCCGGACCGTTCGCTTGGTCCGGCCCTGT
>NZ_JASGFR010000071.1:0-5629 GCF_047605405.1 Rhodomicrobium sp.
CGTCCGGTTCCAAAGCCCTGCCTCCCATTGAGGTCGTGGCCATGACCGTCGAGCCGGAAGACATGCCTCAAGAGCTTGACGCCATAGGCTCGCTCTCGTCGCGACGACACAGCATACCCGCGGCGCTTACGGCAAGGCCGCGTAGAACAAAGCGCGCCTACCGAGGCAGAATGCCCCGTGTGAACAGCGCAATGCAGGCGCGCAGATAGCGTTGCGGTCGCCCCGGTCTGGCCACTCCGGAATGCCGGGCGGAGGCAGGGCGACGGCGCGGAACATCAGATCCATGAGCGCCAGAGTCGCATCGTCCGCATTGTCGAAGGTGATCCGTCCTTTTTCCTTCTGCGTTTGAAGCCAGAAGGCGAGTTCGCGCATCGACCAGTCGCCGCCGCGTTCGTGGAGCAGGGCTGCGAGTTCGGGATAGTGCTGCCCCTCAATGAGAACAAAGCGGATCAGCGCCTTCCGCTCGCGGTCTGCTTCCTCGTCGATATCCACCAGAAAAATGCGGGCGAGCGCTTCCTCGATCGGCAGATCGTCATAGTCGCCCGGAAGGGCGAGCATCTCCTGCCGGTGATCGTCGATGATCGCGGCGAACACGTCGATCTTGGTGGGAAACAGCCGGTAGAGGGTGGTTTTCGAGATGCGGCAGCGGGCGACGATGTCCTCCATCGTCGTGCGGCCATAGCCCTTTTCGCAAAAAAGCTCACGCGCCCGGCGTGCGATGGATAGCGCCTGCTCGGCGTCTGACATGCGCTTAGGGCGCCCGCGGCCCCGCTGTGGCGCGAATGCCTCGGACGCAAACCTTTCGCGATCCTTAACGGTTGACATCAAAGCTCTCAAAAAAAATATAGGTACGGCGTCGTATCTTAACGCGGAAAAGGACGCCGTCGAAGGTGTGATGGGGATCGTGGGCTTCGGTTTCGGCGGCGAGGGGCAAAATGTCGGCGTTGCCTTCGTCCGGCTCAAGGATTTCGAGAAGCGCAAATCGAAGGATTTCTCGGCCGCCTCCGTAGCGGGTCGGGCGATGATGGCCTTTTCACGGATCGCCGGTCCAGAGAGCAAGCTCGCCCCATACAGGCTGGCCTTCGCCCAGCATGGAACTTGAATCACTGTTCGCGCAGGATGGGAATCCCTGGCGGTTCGATTAAAGTCAGAAAGACTTCTAATTACCGGCCGCGTATAGGGAGCGGATTGCGCCGAGGTAACGCGCTGCTTTCTTGAATTTCAAAGTAACAATTGATCTAAATAACCTTATTATAGCGCGCCTTTTTTCTTTTCTCACATCAAATATCAAATTATACTTTTGCGATATTATTTTTTTTGACCTTGTCTCATGTAACGCTCTAAAATAATGCAAATTGAAGTCATTTCCAGATGACGCTTTCTTGCGATGCAGAACGATAGAGGCTGGAACATAAATGAGACGCTTTCCATGCTTTCTCAGGCGATAGCAGAGATCGTCATCTTCATAGTATAGAAAAATCGTTTCATCAAAGCCGCCGATATCATTAAATATTTGTCTATTGCAAACCAATGCCGCCCCATCGATGAAATCAACTTCCGTGTCGACCTTTGGCACGCACTCATCATCGATGTATTTTCTGTTTTGATCCAAAATATAGGATTTGTTTCGGAACGACTTGCTTAGGCCACGAGTTCTGACTGCGGGACCAAAGGCAGCCGCGTCGGGATGTTCCATGATCGCCTTTTCGATCTCGAGCACGGAATTTTTCGTAATAGCCGCATCGGGATTCAGAAAATATACGTGGGATGTCGTCAGTATTTTTGCCGCCTGATTGCAGGCGGCGCCGAACCCCAGATTTTCGGTATTAGCAATTACCTGATGGCCGAAATTTCTGGCTATTTCTACGGAACGATCGCGACTTGCGTTGTCGACAATCACAACCGGATACTCAGACGGTATGCTTGCCAGGCACTCACGCAAGACGCTCTCACTATTGTATGTTACTATTGCGAAGCCGATGGATATCGAATGGTCACTCACCTGCGGCTTTTCCATATGATGTATCCAGAACGTGGTTCAGAGCCTGTTCCCAAGGCTCGGGATGGTAATCGAAGACCTGTTTCAGCCGCTCGGCTGACAAACGTGAGTATTTCGGTCGAGGGGCCGGGGTCGGATACTCGACGCTCGGAATTGCACGGATCTTCGAAGCCTTCAGGGGAACGCCGCGGCGCTTCAGTCCGTCAACGATTGCAGAAGCAAACCCGTGCCAGGATGTCCATCCGGACGCGGTAAAATGAACAAGCCGCGATGCTCTCGCGAAAAGCTCAGGCAGAGCGGGCTGACCCTGCCTCACAATATGCCCGACGAAGCTCGAGATCTGCACTGATGAGGTAGGCGTGCCGAGTTGATCGCTTACCACGGCCAGTTCGGTTCTCTCGGTAGCGAGCCGAGCCATTGTCTTCAGGAAGTTCTTTCCATGGTCCGAGTACACCCACGCTGTTCTTATGATCAAACAAGGCGCTTCGGAGGAAAGAAGGAGCCTTTCGCCCTCCGCCTTCGACTTTCCATAGACAGAAAGCGGACAGACCGGGTCTGTTTCGGAATAAGGCTCGGACGCGTCGCCGTCGAAAACATAGTCCGTCGAAAAGTGAATGAAAGGCACGTTCTCTTCGGCGCCCCAGCGCCCCATCGCACCGACAGCGGTCGCGTTGACGGTCCAAGCTTGGTCCTGCTCCGTCTCCGCCCGGTCAACGGCAGTATAAGCCGCTGCGTTGATTATAAGGTCGGGCTTCGCGCTTTTGAGAAAAGCACCGATTCCTTGCGGATAGGAGAGATCGAGATCGCTTCTGGTGGCGAGGACCAGATCCGTAAAGCCCGCGAGTTCCCGAGCAAGCGCAACTCCGACCTGACCGCCGGCGCCCGTGATGAGGATGCGCATCGGTATCAGCCCTCAAATCGCGGAAGCTTCTCGATCAGGTCTCGAAGCAGCGGCGCCGCTGCGTCCTTCTCCGAAACGATCGGCTCCACGACTCCCCAATCGATGTTTATCTCGGGGTCATTCCAGCGAATGCCGACTTCGCTCGCTCGATCATAAGGCGCGTCGCACTTATAAAGCACGATGGTTTCGTCCGTTAGCGCCACAAAGCCATGGGCAAAGCCACGCGGAATCCAAAGCTGCCTGTGATTGCGATCATCGAGACGCACCGACACATGGCGCCCGAATGAAGGGCTGCCGACGCGCACGTCGACCGCGACGTCATTTATGGCACCGCGTAGAACCGTCACAAGTTTTCCCTGCTGAACGGGGTTCTGCAAATGGAGCCCCCGGATTACATCCTTGCGGGATACAGACACGTTGTCCTGCACGAAGCTTCGGGTGATCCCGGCGTCGCGATATCGGTCGGCACTGAAACTCTCAAAAAAATAGCCGCGCGGGTCCGGAAACACGGCGGGTTCTACGACCTTGACTTCCGGCAGATTTTCCTCCCAAACGCGCACGAGTTCCCCCTTCCGAGCCGCAAAAACTCTATCAACAGATTTTATGAAATAGCTCCAGCCCCCAGGCGTTGCAACCCCCGATCGGCTGGGATATGGGTGATTATATAGTTTTTTAGGATAGGGTTATGAAAGGTATCATTTTAGCTGGTGGGTCTGGCACGAGGCTTTTTCCAAGCACGATATCGGTGTCGAAGCAACTTCTGCCTGTCTATGATAAGCCTATGATCTATTACCCGCTCAGCACGCTCATGCTGGCGGGTATCAGGGACATTCTGCTTATTTCCACGCCGAGGGATCTGCCGTCCTTCCGAAACCTGCTGGAAGACGGTTCGCAATTGGGTCTCAACATCTCATACGCGGAGCAACCGCATCCTGAAGGCCTTGCCCAAGCCTTTTTGATCGGCGAGCGCTTTATTGGCGATGATGCGGTCTGCCTCGTTCTGGGAGACAATATCTTCCACGGGCATGGGCTGCCGGAGCTGCTGTCAAAAGCCGCTTCGCGCGAGAAAGGCGCGACGGTTTTCAGCTACCGGGTCAAGGATCCAGAGCGCTACGGCGTCATAGAGATTGACGGAGGAGGGCGAGCCGTATCAATCGAAGAGAAGCCCAAGCGTCCGAAATCCAGCCTCGCGGTCACAGGTCTGTATTTCTATGACAGCCGCGTTGTCGAAATCGCCAAATCCTTGCGCCCATCTCCACGCGGCGAACTGGAAATCACCGATGTCAATGCCGCCTATATGCGCGACGGCGAGCTGCGCGTCGAGATCATGGGACGCGGATTCGCCTGGCTCGACACAGGCACGCACGGATCTCTCGTTGAAGCGAGCCAGTTCGTGCAGGTGATCGAAAACCGGCAGGGTCTGAAGATCAGCTGTCCGGAGGAGATCGCGCTGCGCATGGGCTTCATCTCGCCGGAGACGTTTTTTGCGACGGTACGGCGGTGTGAAAAAAGCAGCTACGGCGAATACCTGCTCTCGCTGCCGCAAATGGCGCCGGAGCTGTTCCCGCAGAACCCCGCATTACTGACGCAGGTGGCGTGACATGGCAGCGAAACGCATTGTTGTTACTGGGGGGTATGGCTTCATCGGATCGGCCCTGATCCGGCTGCTCCTGTCGGAGACAGATCACGAAGTCCTCAACGTCGACAAACTGACCTATGCGGCCAACCTTTCTTCAATCCCTCAGGCCGACGGCAACCCCAGATATCGATTTGTCAGGGCGGATATCGCCGATGCGTCGACGATCCGAAATGTGTTCGAGGATTTCCGGCCCGACGCGGTGATGCATCTTGCAGCGGAAAGCCACGTGGATCGCTCGATCGACGCTCCGCAGGAATTCATTAAGACAAACGTGGTCGGAACCTTCACACTGCTTCAGGAAGCGCTTCGCTATTGGCGGACGCTCCCCGTTGAACAGGGCGCCCAATTCCGCTTCCTGCATATTTCGACCGACGAAGTGTTCGGCTCGCTCGGCCCTGCGGGCGCGTTCACAGAAGATAGCCCGTATCAGCCCAACTCGCCCTATTCAGCCAGCAAAGCGGCCTCGGATCATCTCGTGCGCGCCTGGCATCACACTTTCGGTTTGCCGACGCTTGTCACAAACTGCTCCAATAATTACGGACCCTATCAGTTTCCCGAAAAACTCATCCCCCATATGATCATCAAGGCCCTGAGCGCGGAGCAGCTGCCGGTTTATGGCGACGGGCAGAATATCCGGGATTGGCTATACGTCGAAGATCATGCGAGAGCGCTCCTTCTCGTATTGGAAAAAGGCGAGATCGGGGAAACTTATAATATCGGCGGGAAGAACGAACGCACAAACCTCCAGGTGGTTGAAGCGATCTGCGGCCAGTTGGACGGCATCTCGCCCCTTGAACGGGGAGCCCGCAGGGATCTCATAAGCTTTGTCACCGATCGGCCCGGTCACGACCGCCGCTATGCCATCGACGCTTCGAAGATCGAACGCGACCTCGGCTGGCGCGCGCAAAAGACACTCGATACCGGGCTTGAAGAGACCGTCCGCTGGTATATCGACAATCGCGTCTGGTGGCAGGCCGTTCTCGATGGCGGCTACAAAGCGGATAGGATTGGAACGAGCTGACATTGTAGGCCACAGCTGGCCGGTGCGATCATCGTCGCGACCGCGTTTCCTACCAGTCCCGACCTAGGT
>NZ_JASGFR010000072.1:0-5417 GCF_047605405.1 Rhodomicrobium sp.
TGCGCACTTTGTTCAAACCTGCTCTCTTTGAAAAATGAGCTTCTCTTTTTAGTCGTTCTAAACTTTGACCTCGCTCAACGCACGCCCCTGCGCAATGGGGCGAAATGAGCTGCCTTTCAAAAAGGGAGTGGGCTCATGAACAGAATTTTCTCCGTGGCATTGGGACTTGGTCTCATGCTGCCTGCGGTGGCGTTGGCAGACGATTTGCGCGCCGATGCAAATGCCGTCTTCAAACCGATTCCGTCGATCGTTCCGGCGGTGAAGGATAATGCCGTCACGCGCGACAAGGTCGAACTCGGCAAGATGCTGTTCTTCGATCCGCGCCTTTCCCGCAGTCAGATCATCAGCTGCAACAGTTGCCACAATCTCGGCACCGGCGGCGTCGATGCGGGGCCCACCTCCATCGGTCACGGCTGGCAAAAAGGGCCGCGCCGCGCGCCGACCGTGTTGAACGCGGTGTTCAATGTCGCCCAATTCTGGGATGGCCGCGCCGAAGATCTCAAGGCTCAGGCGAAGGGCCCGGTGCAGGCGAGCGTCGAGATGAACAACACGCCCGCCAATGTCGTCGCGACGCTGTCCGCGATGCCGGGTTATGTGGATGCGTTCAAGAAGGCGTTTCCCGGAGAGAAGGCACCAGTCACCTTCGATAATTTCGCAAAGGCCGTGGAGGCATTTGAAGCCACGCTCATCACGCCTGCCGCGCGCTTCGACCAGTTCCTCGAAGGAAATGAAACGGCCATCGACGAAACCGAGAAAAAGGGCCTTCGCCTGTTCCTCAACAAGAGGTGCGCGGCCTGTCACAACGGCATCAATGTCGGCGGCAACGGCTACTATCCGTTCGGCGTGATCCAGAAGCCCGGCGCGGACATCCTGCCGGTCGGCGACAAGGGCCGCTTCGCTGTCAGCAAGACCGCCTCGGACGAATATGTTTTCCGTGCTGCTCCGCTGCGTAACGTCGCCCTGCGCGCGCCCTATTTCCACAGCGGGCAGGTGTGGTCGCTTGAACAGGCCGTTGCCGTCATGGGCGACGCGCAACTCGGCGAAAAGCTGACCGACGAGGAAACGAAGCTGATTGTCGCCTTCCTCAAGACATTGACCGGCGAGCAGCCGCGCGTCGAACTGCCGATCCTGCCGGTCCGCACGAACGACGCGCCGAAGCCCGAATAGAACAGAGACGCCCGAAGCGGACGGAACCGTTTCGGGCGTTCCCGTCGGGCGCGGCTTCCATGGGCTCGCGCCTGACGACCGCATCGAAGCGCATCCCGGTTAAAGCGGCGGCGTCCCGTTCGCGAGGCCGCTCCTGATCGCCGCATAAGCCTTTATTGCGAACATGTCCGTCATGCCCGCCACGAAGTCGCCGGCCGCGCGGAGCCGCGCCGTATCGTCGGACAGCGACGCGGCCCGTGCTTCGAGACGCATTTCGGCGGGATTGGCGGCAAAATGATCGTAAAGCTCGCGCAGAATCGCCTGCGCATCCGTCATCTTCTTCACGATATCGCGGTGCTTGTAGACCCGCGCGAACAGAAAGCGCCGCAGTTCGCCGATGCCTGCGGCCATGCCGTCCGAAAATTGGGCGAGGGGCGCGGGAGCGGCGCGGACGTCCTCGATGGATGACGGCGCGGCCGCGGCGATCCGCGCGCGCGTCTCGGCAAGCACGTCCTGCACCATGGCCGCGACCATGCGCCGGTTCATTTCATAGACGAGCGGCGCGTCGGCGAGATCGCCATAACGCCCGCGCACCTCCGCCAGCATCCGCGCGACGAGCGGCACGTCTTCCATTTCGCGAACGGTGATGTATCCGGCGCGGAAGCCGTCATCGATGTCGTGATTGTTGTAGGCGATATCGTCGGCGAGCGCCGCGACCTGACCTTCGAGCGGCGCCTGGGTATCGAGACGCAGATCCTGTTCGCTGGCGTAGGCCCGGATCGCGAGCGGTAGACCGCTTGTAGCGTAGCGCGCAAGCGGACGGCCATCGGCGGCGACGAGCGGGCCATTGTGCTTGACGATGCCTTCCAGCGTCTCGAACGTCAGGTTCATGCCGCGAAACGCGGCGTAGCGATGTTCGAGCAGCGTGACGATGCGCAGGCTTTGCGCGTTATGGTCGAAGCCGCCGATGGAAGCCATCGCCTCATTCAGCGCGTCCTCGCCCGCATGGCCGAACGGCGGGTGGCCAAGGTCGTGGGCGAGCGCGATGGCTTCGGTCAAATCTTCGTTAAGGCCGAGCGCGCGCGCCAGCGTCCGCGCAATCTGGGCAACTTCGAGCGTATGAGTGAGCCGCGTGCGGTAATGGTCGCCCTCGTGATAGATGAACACCTGCGTCTTGTGGATCAGTCTGCGGAAGGCGGTGGAATGAATGATGCGGTCCCGGTCGCGCTGATAGACGTCGCGGGTCGGGCAAGGCGCCTCCGGATGAAGCCTCCCGAGGCTCGCTTCGGCATGGGCCGCGTAGGGGGCAAGCTCCGTCATGATCCCGTCTCCGATGTCTCCTCCGGGAAAGTTCCCGGCCCCCGCGCGGTTGACATTGACGCGCGAACATCCAAACTGAGGTCAAGGTTCAGGAGAGGCGAACAATCGTCATGACCACGGATGCCAACATAAGCGTGAGCGAGCGGGCCGCCAACCGTATTCGGGAGATCGTAGGGCCTTCACATGGCGAGAATGCGTTGCGCATCAGCGTGCAAGGCGGCGGCTGCTCGGGGTTCAGCTACAATTTCGAGATCGTTCCCGCACCGGCAGAGGACGATATCGTGATCGAGAAATCCGGCGCGCGCGTCGTCATCGATCCCGTGTCCGTGCCGTTCATGACAGGTTCCGAGATCGACTTCATCGACGACCTGATGGGTTCTTCCTTCAAGATCACCAACCCGAACGCGACCGCCTCGTGCGGATGCGGCACGTCTTTCTCGATCTGACACGCCGTGCTCACCGTCGCCACGTGGAATGTAAACTCCATCAAGCAGCGCGAAACCGCAGCGGTGCAGTGGCTTAAGCGCGCGCGCCCTGACGTGCTGTGCCTTCAGGAAATCAAATGCCAGACCGAGGCTTTCCCGCGAGGCGTGTTCGAGGATCTCGGATATAATTGCGCCGTCATCGGGCAGAAGTCGTTCAACGGCGTAGCCATCCTGTCGAGATTTCCGATCGACGAAACCGTCGTCGGCCTGCCCGGCGACGACACGGACGAGCAATCGCGCTACATCGAGGCGGTGCTGTCGCTCCCCGGCGGCGGCGCATTTCGCGTGGCGTCTGTCTACGCGCCGAACGGCAACCCCGTGGCTTCGCCGAAGCTCGATTACAAGCTCGCATGGCTCGCCCGTTTCAAGGACCACGCCGAAACGCTTCTCGCCTATGAAGAGCCTTTCGCGCTCGCGGGCGACTACAACATCATTCCGCGCGGCATCGACGTCTATAATCCGGCCTCCTGGACGGAAGACGCGCTGTTCCGCCTCGAATCGCGGCAGGCGTTCCGCCGCATTCTCAACCTCGGCCTTGCGGACGCGGTAGAGACCTGCAATTCCGGCGGAGGCCAATTCACCTTCTGGGACTATCAGGCGGGCGCCTGGCAGAAAAATCTCGGCCTGCGCATCGATCATATCCTGCTGTCGCCGCAGGCCCTCTCAAGGCTTCGCTCCGCAACGATCGACCGCACGCCGAGAAGCTGGGACAAGCCCTCGGATCACACGCCCGTTCAGATCACCCTCGGTATGTGACGCAATGCCCCGATGAAGGGGCTCGGCCGTCATCGATGCGCAGCGCTTGCCGCTCCTTGACGGCTCGCAATTCCCGTAGATGAAGCCAAACCATCCTCGCGAAGACGAAATTTCCGCGAAACTTCAAGCTGCGGCGATTCAAAAACCTGACATTAATCCTCGCACGTGCTAATCCGCAGCTAAGTCAATTCCACACCCCCCGCTCATGTTCAAAGCCATCAGGAATACATACCGACTGACGAAGGCCGGCGCGACGCTCGCATGGTACGGCGTGGGATTCGTCCCCGACTACGTGACGCTGCCCGCGCCGCTCCGCATCCTGCGCGCAGACGAGCGTGAATCGGGCGCGAAACGCCAGGCCAGAGGCGAACGGCTGGCGAAGGCGATCCGCGCGCTCGGGCCGACCTATATCAAGCTCGGGCAGTTTCTCGCGACAAGACCCGATGTGGTGGGGCCTCATCTCGCCACCGCGCTCGGCTCGCTTCGCGATCGCTTGCCGCCGTTCTCGGTCGACAAGGCTCATCATGAGATCGAAGCCTCCTTCGGCAAGCGCTGGCAGGACGTTTTCGTGGAGTTCGGACCGCCGCTCGCAGCGGCTTCCATCGCGCAGGTCCACAAGGCGGCCGTGCGCACGCCGGGAGGCAATACCCGCGCCGTTGCGGTCAAGATCCTAAGGCCCGACGTCGAGAGGCGCTTCGAACGCGACCTCGAAAGTTTCTATTTTGCGGCGCATACGGCGGAGAGGTTTTCGCCGCAAATGAGGCGCCTGCGGCCGGTCGCGGCCGTCGACACGCTGGCGCAGTCGGTCGTGCTGGAGATGGATCTGCGCCTCGAAGCCGCCGCGATTTCGGAGATGGCCGATAATATCGCCAAAGGAGGCGATGTCGGCTTTCGCGTGCCGCGTGTCGACTGGGAACGCACGTCGAAGCGCGTGCTGACGCTCGACTGGATCGACGGCATCCCGCTCACGAATATCGAGGCCATTCGCGCGGCCGGCGTTGACATGGAAGCGCTCGGGCTGACCGTCATCCAGTCGTTCCTCAAGCATGCCATTCGCGACGGCTTCTTCCACGCAGACATGCATCAGGGCAATCTGTTCGTCGATCCGCGCGACGGCGCGCTGATCGCGGTGGATTTCGGGATCATGGGGCGGCTCGGTCCCAAGGAACAGCGCTTTCTCGCGGAAATCCTCTACGGCTTCATTACCCGCAACTACTACCGCGCGTCGGAGATTCACTTCGAGGCCGGTTACGTTCCCGCGAACCAGAGCGTCGCCGCTTTCGGTCAGGCGCTTCGCGCCATCGGCGAGCCGATCATGGGGCGTCCCGCCGAAGAGATTTCGATGGCGCGTCTTCTGACGCAACTCTTCGACAATACCGAAGTGTTCCAGATGAAGATGCGGCCGGAGCTTCTGCTTCTTCAAAAGACCATGGTGGTCGTGGAAGGCGTCGCCCGTTCGCTCGATCCGAAGCTCAACATCTGGGTCGCGGCGGAGCCGGTGGTTCGGGAATGGCTGACAAGCCAGCTCGGGCCGCGCGCGCAGATCCGCGACGCCGTGTCAAACGTCAACGCCCTGGCGAGCGCGCTCAGGCAGGCTCCTGACCTTATCGAGCGCGGCGCGAAGATCGTCGATGCCCTCGATCCAGACAAGCCGCGCGAAACTCCGCCAAGGCCCAGCCGGTGGCCTATCGCGGTGCCGCTGTGGCTTGC
>NZ_JASGFR010000073.1:0-4537 GCF_047605405.1 Rhodomicrobium sp.
TATCGACATGGTCGACATACTCTTTCAGGAGCGCGAGACGGCCTTCAAGCCCCTCTTTGCGGCATCTGTTGGGGAATGCCGAATAACCGGTTGCGGGCGCAATACCCCTTGATCTGAATAACTCCGAAGTCCTTTTGGGGAGAGGCAAATGAGTCAATCCAGATCCTGGCGGTTCGTCGCCGGGGCGGCACTTCTTGCGGGCATGAGCAGCCATGTAATCGCGGCCGAAGTTTTGCCGAAACCCGAGCAACCCTTTTCTGGGGTCGTCGACGTTGACGCAAACAAGTCGAAACCCGACGCGCCGAAAAATGTCACCGCGCCCAAAGGCGCGCCGAATATTGTCCTCATCCTGCTCGACGATGTGGGATTTGGAGCGACATCCGTTACGGGCGGTCCCGTTCCGACGCCGGCGCTCGACAAGCTCGCCAGCGAAGGGCTCCGCTACAATCAGTTCCACGTCAATGCGCTCTGCTCGCCGACGCGCGCCGCGCTGCTCTCAGGGCGCAACGATCATCAGGTCGGCTTCGGAACGGTCGCGGAGCTTGCCGCCTCCTATCCCGGCTACAATGCGCGCTGGCCGAAAAGCGCGGCTTCCATCGCCGAGGTGCTCCGCCTCAACGGTTATTCGACCGCCGCTTTTGGCAAATGGCACAATACGCCGATCGGTGAAACCGGTCCGACCGGTCCGTTCGACCGCTGGCCGACAAGTCGCGGCTTCGAGTACTTCTACGGCTTTCAGAACGGCGAGACCAACCAGTGGCAGCCGAAGCTCTGGCGCGGCACAACGCCCGTCGAGCCTTGGGGCACCCCGAAACAGGGCTACCATCTGACCACGGATCTTGCCAACGAAGCGATCAACTGGCTGCATCAGCACGATGCGGCGGCCTCCGACAAGCCGTTCTTCGTTTACTTCGCCACCGGCGCGACGCATGCACCGCACCACGTTTCCCAGGAATGGATCGACAAGTTCAAGGGCAAGTTCGATCAGGGGTGGGACAAGCTGCGGGAAGAAACTTTCGCGCGCGAGAAAGCTCTGGGCATCATCCCGGCCGACGCCGAATTGACGCCGCGCCCGGCAGAAATCGCCGCCTGGGATAGCCTTTCGCCCGAGCAGAAAAAGCTGCTGGCACGACAGGCCGAGGTTTATGCGGGCTTTCTTGCCCAAACCGATTTCGAAGTCGGTCGCGTGCTCGATGCCATTCGCGAGGAAGGCAAAGGCGACAACACGCTCGTTCTCTACATCGTGGGCGACAACGGAGCCAGCGCCGAGGGCGGTCCCGAGGGGCTCGACGCTCGCAATGCGGATGGCAGCCCTGTGAGCATCCAGGGACGGATTGAAAGGGCCGACGAGCTGGGCACCGATTCCTTCTACAATCACTACTCGGCGGCATGGGCCTGGGGCCTGAACGCACCGTTCCAGTGGACGAAGCAGGTCGCCTCGCATCTCGGCGGCACGCGTGATCCGCTGGTCGTGTCATGGCCGTCGAAGATCACCGACAAGGGCGCGATCCGGGGCGGGTTCAGGCACGTCACGGACATCGCGCCCACGATCTATGAGGCCGCCGGTATCACGCCGCCCGACGAGGTGAACGGGGAGAAGCAGACGCCACTTGAGGGCAAGAGCTTCGTCGACAGCTTCAGCGACGGAAAGGCGAAAAGCAAACACACCACGCAGGTCTTCGAGACGGTCGGCAATCGCGGCATCTACAAGGATGGCTGGTGGGCAGGTGCGCGCAACGTCGTTCCGTGGAAGACGTTCGAGCGGTTTGGCGCGCCCATCGCCGAACATCCGTGGGAGCTTTACAATCTCGAAAAGGACTATAGCCAGGCGCGCGATCTCGCGAAGGAGAACCCCGAGAAGCTGAAAGAGCTTCAGGCCCTCTTCGATCAGGAGGCGAAGCGCACCAACATCTATCCTCTCGCTCCGGTACCGGCGCTTCTGACGTCCGGCTCGACCGAAAGGAAGCAACTTGTGTTCCGTGAGGGCACGAACCGCATCCCGGTTGTGATCGGTCCCAGAACTGGGTCGCGCTCGCACACGATCACGGCGCAAGTGGACATTCCCCAAGCCGGCGCCAAGGGCGTGATCATTGCCGAAGGCGGCCATCTCGGCGGTTATGTCATCTATCTCGACGACCAGGGCCGAGCAGTCTACGAGACGAACGCACACGGAAGCGTAACCGGCCGGATCGTCTCGGCCGCCGCAGTGCCGCCGGGGAAGGCGACCGTCACGCTCGATTTCAATGTCGAGGGCGACGAGTCCAATCCGCTCATCAAGGTCGCGCGAGGGTTCGGACGCATCCCGCAGCCGGGAACGGCTCGCCTTTCCGTGAACGGGGCGTCTGTCGGCGAGGCGAAGATCTCGAACCTTTTCATAAACTACCATGAGACGCTGGATGTCGGGGCCGATCTCGGCACCCCGATCAGCGACAATTACAGCGTGCCGTTCAAGTTCACCGGCAAGATCGAAACAGTCACGCTCGACCTCAAATAGCGACGGACGAAATGGCAAGCTGGATCGCTCACGCCGTGCTTCGGAAGGGATGACGAAATGGCGGCACATCGCAGGGCGGATGCGTGCGTGAGCGGTCGGCTCGTCCGATCGGGGTTCAGAGCATGAATGTTGAAATTACTGGCAGCTTGTACGATAGCCAGCCGCTTGGCGCTACGGAGAAAGGGGAGTTGTCGCCTGCGGTTCCAGCCGTGCTGCTCGGCATCGGGACGCGGCGACCACCGGTAACGCTGACCATACTCGGTATTGGCGTTTACGTGGCCGCCCTGACCGCCCTTCTCACGATCGACTTCAGCTCGCCACCCGCTGTTCTCGAAGCGCCGGTGGACATGGTCTATGAAGAACCGGCAGCGCCGGAGGAACCCGAGCAGCCCCCTCCGCCGCCAGAACCGGAACCCCAGCCGGAGCCCATTCCGGAACCCACGCCGGAACCCTTGCCGGAGCCTCTGCCCGAGCCCGAGAAACCGCCGGAGCCGGTCAAGGAGGAGATCAAGCCCAAGCCGGTGGAACCGCCGAAGCCCGCCGCGAAACCCAAGGCCCGGTCCGCCACGCCGACGCCGGGCGCGATCCCGACTGACTACGCCAACAAGGTGTACCAGCGGATCAATCGCGTCGCGAGCGGGAGCTTCCCGAAGTCGGCGCTCTCGCGCGGACAGTCGGTTCGCATCAGTTATTCAATCGTAATCGGCTCAGGCGGGGAACTCATCTCCAAGTCGGTAGGAAGCTCCGGCAACGCCGCGATGGATCGCGCCGCAGCGGAAGCCCTGGCGCGTTCCGCACCGTTCCCGACACCGCCTGCGCTTGGCTCGCGGACATACAAGATTTCAGGCGCAATCGTCTACAGAGCCCAGTGATCGCGCCACCCCGTAACCATGGAAGGAAATCCGAATGGCCGATACAGCCATTTCCGGCGGTGCCGCGAGCGCCGCTCATCTTCTCTCGCCGCTGGAACTCTTCCAGCAGGCCGATATCGTCGTTCAGGCAGTAATGGGGCTGCTCATCCTGGCTTCGGCCTGGGGATGGGGCATCATCGCGGCGAAAACCATCCAGCTTGCCATCCTCAACAGGCGAGCGAAGACCCTTCTGAGAAGCCTTGCGCATGGCGTTCCCCTCTCAGACCTTTCAGAGGCTTTTCTGCGTGTGAAACCGTCCGATCCCCTGCGGCTCATATATCAGGCGATGGTCGACGAGAACAGGCGATCCGCGGATATCCGAAACAGTCCGGCGCAGCAGGAAAGCCTGCTCGACCGTGTGCACCGCGTGGGGCAACTCGCCAGCGCGAACACGCTGGACCAGCTCAAGGGCGGTCTCCAGAGCCTTGCGACAATCGGGTCCGTTTCGCCCTTCGTGGGGCTGTTCGGCACTGTGTGGGGCATCATGAACAGCTTCCAGGGCATCGCGGCGTCGAATAACACGAGCCTCGCCGTCGTCGCCCCGGGCATCGCGGAGGCGCTGTTCGCGACCGCGCTCGGCCTTGTGGCGGCGATCCCGGCAGTCGTCTTCTACAACCGCATCACCGGCAACATAGCCCAGTTCGGGAAAAGCCTGAAAACATTCATCGAAGTCTACGGTGTGGAACTGTCCCGCCAGCTTTCGAAAGGAGAGCCTCATGGGCGCCTCGCTGCGTAGCCACGACGAGGATGACGACGCGCCGATGACCGACATCAATGTGACGCCGCTCGTCGACGTCATGCTGGTGCTGCTCATCGTGTTCATGATCGCGGCGCCGCTGATGACATCCGGCGTTCCGGTGGATCTGCCCAAGACGCAGGCGAAGCCGCTCAACGACCAGAAGCCGCCGCTCGCTGTCAGCATCGACGCCGCCGGCAAATACTTCATCGGCAATGAGGAAATACCTGCCGACCTGCTTGCTTCCACGCTGAAGAACCACGCTGAAAACGAGCTCGACCGCCGGATACACGTCCGCGCGGACAAGGAACTTCCCTATCGGACAGTCCTCGAAGTGATGGGGCAGATCAGTACCGCCGGGTTTACGAAGGTGGCTCTCGTCTCCGAGGCTCCAGG
>NZ_JASGFR010000074.1:0-4130 GCF_047605405.1 Rhodomicrobium sp.
TCAACCGGCTGGCGGATCGTCTCGACCGCGTGATCGAGGGGCGGCGCAGGTGGTTCGGTTAGCGTTGGCGCGAAGGTATCGCCGAGGTGTGAAATCAGTTCGGCCATGCCAAGAGCTAAGACTATGAGTTCGCCCCTTTCAGCAGGCGCAGCGCGTTCAGCGTGACTAGGACGGTCGCTCCGGTATCGGCGAGGATCGCGGGCCAAAGGCCAGTGATGCCGACAACGGTGGTAACGAGGAAGACGCCTTTCAGCCCGAGCGCGAGCGCGATGTTCTGGTAGATGTTGGCCATCGTCCGCTTCGACAGCGCGACCATCCTGGCCACATCTTCAACCCGGCCATGCAGCACCGCCGCACCCGCTGCCTCAAGTGCCACGTCCGTTCCGCCGCCCATCGCGATCCCGACATCGGCGGCCGCGAGCGCGGGCGCATCGTTGATGCCGTCGCCGACCTTGGCGACCGTGAAGCCCTGGCTCTTGAGCTCGTTGACGATCCGCTGCTTGTCCTGCGGGAGCAATTCGGCACGAACCTCGATGCCGAGTTGTTGTCCGATCGCCTCTGCCGTGCGGCGGTTGTCCCCGGTCAGCATCACGGTACCGATCCCCGCATCCGCGAGCGCCTTCAGCCCGGCCATGGCATCGGGGCGCGGCTCATCGCGCAGCGCGATTGCGCCCGTGATCTTGCCATCGACAACGAGCACAGAGACGGTTTTGCCCTCACCGTTGAGTACGGCAATTCGCGCCGACTGATCCGCATCGAGCGGGGCCTTCTCGGCAGCCGCCCGCGCCGAGCCGAGGAAGATGCCGCGCCCGTCCACGGTTCCGGCCACGCCCTTGCCGCCGAAAGCGACCGCGTCGTCGACGGGCGGAACCGCAATCCCGTCCGCGGCCGCGCAGTCGAGGATCGCACGGGCGAGCGGATGGCTGGAGCCCGTTTCGAGAGCGCCCGCCAGCCGCAAGACCTGGGCTTCCGTTGCGCCGAAGCCGATCACATCGGTGACCTGGGGCTTGCCTTCCGTCAGCGTGCCCGTTTTGTCGAACGCTACCAACGTGATCTTGCCGATAGTTTCAAGCACTGCGCCGCCCTTGAGCAGCAGCCCGCGCCGGGCACCGGCCGAAAGCGAGGCGGCAATCGCTGCGGGCGTCGAAATAACGAGCGCGCACGGGCAGCCGATGAGCAGAAGCGCCAGCCCCTTATAAACCCATTCGCTCCACACGCCGCCGAACAGCAGCGGCGGAACAATGGCGACGAGCGCCGCCACGCCGACGACTGCGGGAGTGTAAACTTGCGAGAAGCGGTCGATGAAGCGCTCGGTCGGCGCCTTCGAGTCGTGCGCCTCCTCGACGAGCTTGATGATGCGCGCGATCGTGTTGTCGGAAGCTGCTGCCGTGACGCGGACGCGGAGCGCACCACCTCCGTTCACCGTGCCCGCGAAAACGGTCGCATCGACGCCCTTGCGGATAGGCGTACTTTCGCCCGTCACCGGCGCTTCGTCGATAGCGCTTTCGCCCGAAAGGATTACGCCGTCGGCGGGGATGCGATCGCCCGGACGAACGAGAATGGTCGCGCCGATGCCGAGGCTTTCCGCCTGCACCTCGAGCGTCTTGCCTGCCTCTTCGAGAAGCGCCGTCTTTGGAACAAGATCGGTTAGCGACTGGATGCCGGCGCGGGCCTTACCCGCCGCAACGCCCTCCAGCAATTCGCCGATCAGAAAGAGGAAGACGACCGCCGCCGCTTCCTCGGTTGCGCCGATAAAGACCGCACCCGTGGCCGCGATCGTCATCAGCATCTCGATGGAGAACGGGGTTCCTGCTCGCGCGGCCATCACGGCGCGCCTCGCAATCGGGATGAGACCGACCAGCATGGCCGCTGTGAAAAGCCAGGCCTGAAGGCCCGGCAGCAGATAGCCGAGAGGCCACGCGGCTGCGAGCGCTACGCCGCTGGCAATCGTCAGCCGTCCTTTGCCCGATTGCCACCAGCCGCCCGCAGTTGCGCCATGAGGCTGTCTTTCGGTGGCGGAAGAGTGTTCCTCACCATCGGCGAGCCCGCCATCAGGTGTGAGCGGAGTTACAGCATAGCCGAGCCCTGCGACGCGCTCGGCTATGGCTCGGGCAAGCGCTTCGCCGCCACTATGCCGAACCGCCATCGTCCCGACCGTCAGCAGGACCGACACGTCTTCCACGCCGGGAAGGCGGCGAACGGCTGTGTCGATCTTCGTGGCGCAGGACGGGCAGTCCATACCGTCAACGCGGTAGAGGATCTTTTGTATAGAAATCGCCAAGGTTCCTGCACTCCGTTCAATGCTACAATCCACGCTTACTTTCTCTAGCCACTGGAGGAGCAAGCGGGAATTTGCCGGGGTTCTGTCATTCTCCGCCAAACCTCGGCATCGTGGCTTGCCGTTGCCCCCCGGCAGCGCAACACATATATCTCTAGTGACTAGAGGAGATGCGATGCCACGGGATATTTCAATCGGTGAGGCCGCAAAAGTTAGCGGCGTGAAGGTGCCGACCATTCGTTATTACGAGCAGATCGGGTTGCTGCCAGCGCCACCGCGCACCGAAGGCAACCGACGCACTTACGATCAGGGCGATCTCCGCCGGTTGGCCTTTATCCGGCACGCTCGTGAGCTAGGGTTCGAGATCGACGCCATCCGCACCCTGCTATTGCTTCATGACGATCCAGATCAACCCTGCGCAAGCGCGGACACCATAGCGAGAGCCCGGCTTGTCGATGTCGAGCAAAGGATTGCAAGCCTCGCGGCCCTGAAGGTGGAGCTTGAGAGCATGATCGAAGGCTGCAGCCACGGGAAGGTTGCGAAATGCCGTGTCATCGAAGTGCTCGCCGACCACGGCCAATGCATGCACAGCCATCATTGAAACGGCAGCGTGGAGCGTCTACAGCGCCTGCGCGACGTTCAGCGAATGGCGCGCTATGTCGGCGAAGTCAATTTGCTCGGCAGCGTGCCCACGAGATCGACCACCTTGCCAGAAAGGCTTTGTGTCCAGATCGTCATTTTGCACGTGACACAGTCGCAGCAAACATCCCGCCGAATGCGAGCATGAGCAGCCCGTAGCCAGCCACCATCATCGAGGTAACCGCGGCGAGCGGTTGGTCTGCGGCTACACTATAAACGCATAACCCGATGGCGATTATGAACGCGGCAACAGTGATGGTGAGCCAGACAACGGCAGCTGTTTTGTGCAGGTTCATGATTGCTGCCTTGCGACGTCAAAGGACATGTTCAGAGTTTTTGCAAGGCTCGCTAACCCTTTCGGCGTGATGCGCACCTGCGTAGCGATCTTCTCCGATCCATCTGTTCGGATGACCGCCGTCGTCTTGTGCTCAAGAAGCCCTGTTTTGATGCGTTCCTGATAGGCGATGTCACCTGTTCCGGGACGGGAATAAATCCAGTCGTTGGCGCGAAGCCATTGGAACAGGTCTTTCGGGCGCACCTGCAACGTCTTCGCCGCGTCCGTGATGCAGAGTGAGCCATCGCCGACAGCAATGCGCTCATAGGCTTTGACGGTCGGCTTCATCTCGGCCACCTCAACCTGAAGCGCCTTCGCCTTGTCCTCAAGCTCGCGGTTCACCTCGATAAGCTGGATCGCGATCTTGGTGAGTTGCGCAGGATCGCGGACATCGATCTTGGCAGGGCGATCGGCTGCAACCTGTTTTTCGAGTTCCTGCCAGCGATCCACCACGCGGGCGGTGAACTCTGGCGAGAGCTGCGCGACCACGATGAAGCTGCTGCGCTTGTCGAGGCGATACTCTTGAGTGACGTAAACACGGTTTTTGCCGCCCGTTTCCTGCACATCCACCAACGGTGGGCGTGCGATGACATTGCGCTCAGCAAGGCGCTCGATGGTGCGCTTGACGCTATCATGGCGCGCCTCGACCAACTCTGCGATCTCGCGACTGGACATCGTGAGCGGCGCACCGCTGGGCTGAATTACAGTGATGAGCTGTGTCATTCGGTCCTCGCTTGCCTGAGGTGCAGGCATTCCATGAGAGTAGTGAGTTTGGCTTCGGCTGCTGCCGCGCGATGAAGAGCATCTTGAAGTTCGGTTCGCGCGCCCTTGGGCGGGAAGCGACGTCCAGCTCCTTCGTTCTGTTCGATGTAGGAGAGC
>NZ_JASGFR010000075.1:0-3221 GCF_047605405.1 Rhodomicrobium sp.
CGGCGGTCCGAGCCGAAAAGGCTCAATACGCGCACGAGAAGCCAGACCGGCACCACGATGACCGCGCCGAGCGCAATATATCGCGCGACCTGTTTCAGCGTGTCGAGGCCGAGGGACGAAATCCAGTCGCCAAGACGCAGCATGGCCTCATAGATATTCGCCGGATCGAGGCCGAAGAACGACAACGTCAGGCCGATGATGAGCGAAGCGATTGCAAGCTTCAGTATGACGGTTGCGGGGCTGCCGCCGAAAAAGCGTTCCATGGTAGCTTGCACTCGCTCTTGCTTGCGCGATGAGCGCGCCGTGGTTTTGCCCGCGATCAAGCTTGGAAGCTCGATCCGGTTCGTCGCGAACGCAAACATCGATAGCCGGGACGGCGGGAAACGAAAAGCGAATTCGGCGTATGACGGACGCCATGCTCCGGCCTCCGGTAGGGTCGAAGGCAATGCAACGCGGCGGCAATCCCCTGTTAACCTCCAACGCCGCAACCTATGCAAGCTGAAGCGTCTGCCGCACCGCTCAGACGACAAACAAACCAGGAGCAAATCATGCCAAGAGCAAATGCCGAATTTAGCGGCAGTTCTGCCAGGGGCGCAAAAAAGCGGCATTCCTCGATGACGCAGGCGGGAACATCGGCGGGTTCGCGTTGTTTGCCTTTCGTTTACAGGATCATGACCTGATCGGTTCAGGCAAATGTCAAGCGGTAGCTACGATGGCCCCGAAACCTTATCTCAGAGAAGCTGACGACGGCACTTTCGAACTGTTGGTTCCCGCCGGGTTCGGTCGTGTGCACGTGTTGCCCTATTGCTTTCACACGGAGGAAGACGCCACCCGCTGGCTCACCAGCCGCAAGGGCAAGGAAAGATTGGTGAGCCTCGGACATGCCGAACACGTGACGCCCTCACGTTTCGGATCGATGGAGCAAACCCTGACGTAACAGCAGGCAGGAAAGCTCCCTCAGAACAGATCGGGGACCGCCAGAGAAGGCGATCCCCGTTTTTTTTGCGCGGAAAGCTAGACCCGCGTGTTGTAAAGCCAATCGTTCCGCTCAAGCAATTTGGCGGGCGACGATTTCTTGATGGCCAGGTCGCGGATTGCGTCGAACGGCTGCGAAACATGATAGATCCGACCGATAAGCGCTGATCTCTCGGCCACCTGCCAGACGCGAGCCGCGCGCTTCTCACGGAACCGGGCGAGTTTCTCTTCGATGGAGCCTTTGCGCGACAGAGCGGATGCGAGAGCCGCACCATCCTCGATTGCCATCACGCCGCCGGAGGCGAGATAGGGGCGCATCGCATGCCATGCATCGCCGATACACTGAACACGGCCATGACCGCCTTCCCACTTCTCCAGGCTCCGCAACTGCCAGGGCAGCCAGGCTTTGGTTGAAGAGACGGCTTCGCGGATCTGCGGCGCCCAGCCTTCGAGCCTGTGCAGAAGATAAGGCAGCGGGTCGTTGCGGTCCGGCTCGCCGTCGTTGCGGTAGTCGTCATCAAGGACGAGCACGCCGTTGAGCGACGAGCCGCCCGAAACCGGGTAATGAACGAAATGACCACCCGTGGCCATCCAGACGCCGATATTCTTGCGGGCCGCCTCGGGCACCGCCGTGATCGGCAGGATCGCGCGCCAGGCAACGGCGTTCGCGGAGACGGGCTGCTTCGTACCCCATGCGAATTTGCGCACTGACGAGCCGATGCCATCCGCGCCGATCAGCGCGTCGAGCGTATAGGGACGACCGCCGGCGGTGACCTGGAAACCGTCCTTGGTGAGTTCGGCGCCTGTCACTGGCGAGGAATATTTCGGAACGGCGCCAAGATCACGTGCGCGGGAAAGGAGCGCGTTCTGCAGATCCTTCCGGAGCAATGTCACGTAAGGCGCGCCATAGCGCGAACGGGATGCTTCGCGCAGCGGAACGGTGTTGAGCAGCGAACCCGTGCGGGCGCTGTGGATCTCGATATTTTCCGGCTCGAACGCCGTGCCGAGAAGCGCGACATTCCAGCTTTCGAGGATGCGCGTGGCGTTCGGGCCGATCTGAATACCGGCCCCGAAGGGTTGAAGCTTCGGCTCCGCCTCGAAGATGTCGACCGGATGACCGGCGAGCCTGAGAGCGATGGCCGCGCTCAAACCGGCGATACCTGCCCCGGCAATCGCGATTTTTTCTTTTTGTGCGCTGTTCGTCATCGCGCGTCAGCCTCCTGTGGCTCGAAAAGGCAATAGGGTGGGTCCGTTTGATCGGGCCGCAAATTCGCATCATAGATGAAGAGGGTCGAGCAGTAGGGGCATACGATCTGATCGTCCGCGCCCATATCGAGGTAAACATGAGGATGGTCGACGGGCGGTCTGGCGCCCACACACTGGAACTCTTTCACGCCGATATGGATTTTTTCGACTCCGATGTCGTTATGGAAATGCGGTACTCCAATTTTCGCCATCAAAACCGCCTGTCTGCTGCGCGGGCCGCACGATACTCAAAAGAACCGGGCTTGCAAGTGGCGTGAAGACGCTTAGGCAAAACGCCGCGCCCCGGTTACCGATTGAGCCTTGAACCTTTTTTTTTCGGATACGGCGAAACCGCTACTGCCTCGCCTGTGTCGGGAAGAATTCTAATCTTGCTTACGGCACCTTGCCCATCATTTTCAATCCGTAATAAGCCGCAGCTCCGAGACCTCCGCCCGCCGACAGCAGAAAAAGGGTTCGCAGGAAACTGACAAAGCCGCGCCAGAAATTGCCGCGCACCTGAACCTTCACCACCTGATCGGGAAGATGCAGGTCGGAAGCCGCTCCATTCGCATCGATGTCGCGCGCGTGAAGAGCGACAACGAGCGAGAACGGCCCCTTGTCGTTCGGCACCACAAGCCAGACCCAACTGCCGAAAGGCTCCTCCCCCATAAAGGCGGGCCGGTCCAGAAGCCATTGCGTTTCCGGCGACTGCCCTTCGATGAAAAAGCCTCCTTCAGGCGCGGTGAGGCGCACGGTAATGGCCCGCACCGGCGCGTGAGGGGATGCCTCGACGCTCGCCGCGCCCTGAGGGCGGGCGCGCGCGAACAAGGCCCACGCCTCTTCCCTGGACAGGAGCAGCTCCACCGTTTCCGGCACCGCGATCCGCGTTATGCGTGGAATGGGCTGCAGAATTCTGGCGAGAAGCCCGGTGGCCTGGTCGGCGTTTCGAGTGCGCCGTTTCCCCTTCTTGTCGCCCTTCGCTTCGACAGGCGGGCGGGCTG
>NZ_JASGFR010000076.1:0-3202 GCF_047605405.1 Rhodomicrobium sp.
AAGATGGGCGTGGCCGATAACGCGGTGCGGTCGCGTATCCGCAGCGGGCGTCTCGCCGAGGCGGTGTATGACGACGGCTCTCTGAACGAAGAACTGGCGACACGGCTTTGGAAGCGAGAACCGCCGCAGGAGCGCAAACGTCGCCTCGTGCCGCCGTCCGAACGTAAGGCCAAGATCGCGGATGAGGCGAACGACGCGGCAGGCGAGTTCGAGCTGAAGCTCCGGCGCATGCGTGTCGCGCTCGAAAAGGAGACGCTCGAACTCGAGAAGCTGAAGCGCAGTACGGTCGACCGCGAAGAAGTACGCCGCGCGGCTCGTGCTTTCGGCCGAGGACACCGCGACCAGATGCTGAACTTCGCGAACCGCTACGGGCCTGGGATCGCAGCCGCTGCTGGATGCGATGCCGCGACGCTGATCGGCCTGATCGACGCTCGCATGCGCGAAGCGCTCCTCGAATCGGTCGGCATTCCGGTGCCGTTTCACGAGCCGGACGATCCTGCGCTCGGTGGCGAATGACGGACGAACCGGAAGTCTGCGGTTCTGAGCTCTTCACCTTGGCGGCCTACGAGGCGCGCCAGCCGGACCCGCCCTATACCGTGTCGGAATGGGCCGACCGCAATCGGCACCTCTCCACGGTCGCGAGCGCGGAGCCTGGGCTTTGGCGCACCGCCCGCACACCATACCTGCGCGAGATCATGGACAACTTGTCCGCTTACTCGCCGATTGAGCGCACCGTGGTGATGAAGGGCGCCCAGGTCGGTTTCTCGGAGGCAGGGCTGAACTTCATGGGCTATGCCATCCAGCACAGCCCCGGCCCGGCTCTCTACGTCATGCCCACCGTGGAGACGGTGAAGAAGCTGTCGAAGACCCGCCTCGACCCGATGATCGAAGCGAGCCCCGCTCTCAGCGCTCGGATCAATCCGGCTCGGGCGCGCGATAGCGGCAACACCATGTACTCGAAGGAGTTCGACGGCGGCGTGCTGCTGCTGACGGGCGCGAACAGTGCGGCAGGCCTGCGCTCGATGCCGATCCGCTTCCTCGTGCTCGATGAGGTGGACGCCTATCCCGCGAGCGTGGACGAGGAAGGCGATCCGGTCATGCTGGCGATCAAGCGCACAGCGAACTTCGTGCGCCGTAAGATCTTCATGCTGTCCACGCCCGCAAACAAGGACACGTCGCGCATCGGCAAGGAGTTCCGGCGGGGCGATCAGCGCTACTACAACGTGCCATGCGACGCGTGCGGCGTGCTGCAGCCGATCGTCTGGGCGCAGATCAAATGGCCGGCGGGCGAGCCCGACAAGGCGGCTTTCCACTGCGCGCATTGCGGCCATCGCCATGAAGAGCACCGAAAGGGCGCGCTTATGGACGAGGCGCGCGGGGCGTGCTGGGTTTCGACAGCAGACAGCGCGCGGGCGAACTTGCGCTCCTATCACCTCTCGGCGCTCTACTCGCCCTGGTACACCTGGGCCGAATGCGCCCATGACTTCATCGCCGCAAAGGATGACCCGGCTCTCTTGCAGCCGTTCGTGAACACGGTGCTCGGTGAGGAATGGGAAGACAAGACCGGCGAAAAGGCGGATCCGGCCACGCTGTTCGGCAAGCGCGAAGAGTACGAGTTGCTACCGGCTCGGGCGGCGCTCGTCACGGCGGGCGTGGACGTGCAGCCCGACCGCCTCGAATGCGAGGTCGTCGCCTGGGGCCGCGATGAGGAAAGCTGGAACATCGACTATCAGGTGTTCGCTGGCGATCCTTCCTCGAATGAGGTTTGGGATCAGCTCGACGAATATCTGCAGAAGCGCTGGCCCCACCCGGCCTTCGACAACGGGATGCGGATCTCGGCAACCGCGGTGGATACCGGCGGCGCGAACACGCTGTCGGCGTATGCCTTCGTGCGGCCGCGTGAGGGCCGCCGGATCTGGGCGATCAAGGGCATGGCCGGGCGCCGCCCGATCTGGCCGAAGCGGCCGAGCCGAAACAACAAGGGGAAAGTGAACCTCTACGTGATCGGCGTGGACGGCGCGAAGGAAGTCATCATGGCGCGCCTCGCGAAAGCCGGGCCTGGCGCGCACGGCGCGGGCGCCTGCCATTTCCATATGGAGCGCGATCGGGAGTATTTTGACCAACTGACGGCCGAGCGCCGCGTGACCCGCTACCACAAGGGCTTCCGGATCATCGAATGGACGAAGCCCGATCACGCCCGCAACGAGGCGCTGGACTGCCGCGTCTATGCCTATGCGGCGCTGAATGGCCTCATCATCGCGGGCTTCAGCCTGAACAGGGAAGCGAACCGCATCGAGGCTCTGCTTGCCGAGCGCGGCGTTGAGCTCCCGCAGCCGTCGGTGTCTCCGCTCGTTGAACTCGCCGAGAACATGCAGGCGGTCGTGACGGCACTGAGTGCAGCCGAGCAGCCCGCTCAAGAACCCGCAATGCCGAAGCCCCAGCCACCTGCAATAAAGCGCAAGCGGCGGCGCGTCATCGTGAGCCCGTATATGCACGCCGTCCGATGACGGGAGAGATACGTGGCCGAGACCCTAGAAGAGCTTCAGTCGCAACGTGCCGCCTTGGCCAAGGCGCTCCACACGGGCGCGTTTCAGGTTCGGCACGGCGATAAGCAGGTCACGTACCGCAGCGTGGAGGAAATCAAGAAAGCGCTCGCGGCTCTGGATGAGGCGGTTGCCCTTGTATCCGGCAAGCGGCGCTCGCGCGTGACCTATGTCAACGCACAGCGGGGGTATTGATGTTCGGGCTTCGCCGTCTGGCAAACGCCTTCATGCCGTGGCGTAGCGGGGGCGCAAACCCTTCATTCGAGGCAGCTGGGCGAGGACGCCGGCTTGCCGGCTTCAATCCATCGCGCAACCACGTCAACCGCGCCATCCAGACCGCCGGCGACACGATCCTGTCGCGGGCGCGATGGCTTTATGAGAACGACGGCATTTGCGGCAACGCCGTCGATGAATGGGCTGCAACGGCCGTAGCCGAGGGCGTGAAGCTGCGCCCTCGCGTAAAGGGCCACAAGGCCAAGGTGAGCGCGCTGCTCGACCTGTTCTGGCGCTGGGCCGAAGAAGCGGACGCGGACGGCGTGTCGGATTTCTACGGCATGCAGGAGCGGATCGCTCGCGAGGTCTTTCTGGCGGGGGAGTGCTTCGTGCGCATTCGCCATGCGCGGCCCGGAGAAATGGCGACCGTGCCGTTTCAGTTGCAG
>NZ_JASGFR010000077.1:0-2756 GCF_047605405.1 Rhodomicrobium sp.
ACTTTTAATCAGAGGGTCGATGGTTCGAATCCATCTGGGCTCACCAATAAAATCAAAGACATAGGTTCTGCGGCGACCGCGAACAGTTGCGACCTCACTTGGCCGACTTCGTCGATGCTTACAATTTCGGGCGAAGTTCAAGGCCCTCACACCCTACGAGTTCGTCTGCAAATGCGGGATGGCGGAGCCGATCCAGCATTTGCCGGGACTAAACACCCAGACAGCGTTCCAACGATCTCCACGCGCATCGGTGCGCCCGCTTCGGGCAGATGAACGATGACACCCGCGAGGATTCGCGCGAACCGCAACGCGGTGCTCTCCTCCGCCTTGTGCTTTGGCAATGAACCGTTCAGGCGGTTTCCGGAGCGAAGAACGTTGACGGATAGATGACGACATATATCAATGTAATTGACAAAAAAAGCCGCCGGACGCAAGCGTGGCAATAGGTGACCGTCCGCATGAGGTGGATCGGCTTTGCCCGATCTGCCAACGAAGAAAGCAGCCATGCAGCGCCTTCATCCGGCACTCCGTTTCATCGTCGTCATCTTCGCCGTCTTTTTGGCAGGTGGCGTAGCTCTGGAGTCGGCCGGGACGACCGGCGCCGGCGAAGGCATCGCACGCATGCACCCGCCGGGATATGTCGGGCAGGAGCGATGCGTCGCCTGCCACGAGCCGCAGGGCCGGGACTGGGCCGGCTCGTCTCATGCGAAATCGCTGCAGGTGGCGTCGCCCTCGACGCTCGCGGGTTTCGGTGGCGCGGCAGCAGTTGGCGGCGACTTCGTCGCGTTCATGCGTCAGGCTTCGGCGTTGGCGCGCCTCGAAGACGCCAGCGGAAAGCAGGCCGAGTTTCCGATAGCTTTCACCATCGGCGTCTTTCCACTTCAGCAATATCTGGTTCCCTTCGGAAACGGACGCTATCAGGCTCTCCCCTTCGCGTGGGACAGTCGGCCAGCTTCGGAGGGCGGGCAACGCTGGTTCAGCCTTTATCCGGAAGCCGGCATCAAGCCGGGCGACGCGCTTCACTGGACGAGCCGCAACCAGACCTGGAACAGCATGTGCGCCGATTGCCATTCCACGGGCCTGCGCAAGAACTACGACATCGCAACGCGCGCCTACAGCACCACCTGGTCGGACATCAATGTCGCGTGCGAAGCTTGCCACGGCCCCGGCGCGAGCCACGTCGCGTGGGCGGAGAGCGGGCGTCCGGCGGCCATCCCGCACAAGGGGTTGGCGCCGGAAGGCTCGGGCGCGCGCGGCGCCTATTGGGGCGATTTCGACGAACGAGGCATCCGCCGCTTCGTCGGCCCGGCAAGGCATCGGGAGGTCGACCGATGCGCGCCCTGCCATGCCAGACGCCGAGCCCTGACCGATGGGTGGGCGTCCGGCCAGCCTCTCCTCGACAGCCACTCCCCGGCGCTGCTCGACGACACGCTCTATTTCGCCGACGGACAATTTCGAGATGAAGTGTTCGAGGTCGGCTCATTCCTGCAAAGCCGCATGGCGCACGCGGGCGTCGTCTGCACCGACTGCCACAGCGCGCATGGCGGCGGCCTCAAGGCGGATGGCAACGGCGTGTGCGCGCAATGCCATGACGCCAGCCGCTTCGACGCTTCATCGCACCACCGTCACGCGCAGGGGACCGAAGCGGCGCGGTGTGTCACGTGCCACATGCCGGGGCGGACCTACATGGGCGTTCATGTCCGCCACGATCACAGCTTCAGGCTTCCTGCACCGGCCCGAGCAGCGGCGCTGGGATCGCCCGATCCCTGCCTCACGTGCCATTCCGAGCGCGGTGCAAAGTGGTCCGAAGAGGCGTTGAACCGCTGGGGCGGTGGCGGCCATCGGACAGGCTCGAAATTCGCAGAGGCGCTCGATGCTGGCCGCAAGCGGCTTCCCGGCGCGCAACGGCTTCTTGTCGAGACGGTGTCAGATCCGGGCAACCCGCCGATAGCGCGCGCGACCGCGCTCTCACTCCTCGCCCGCTTTCCCGGTGCTGCGGCGCTTGCCGCGCTCCGCAAGGGGCTTGCCGACAGCGAGCCACTCGTGCGTCTCGGCGCGGTGCGGGGGGTGGCGCCCTATCCCCCCGCGACGCTTTCAGAGCTTCTCTTTCCCGTCGTCGGCGATCCGGCACGTGCTGTGCGGATCGAAGCGGCGCGGCTTCTGGCTACCGCCAGCCCCGCCGAACGCAGCGAGCCGTTCAGAAGCGCTCTCAAGGAGTGGGTCGAAGCGGAGCAACTCGCATCCGAGCGACCAGAAAGCGCTCTCAACCTCGGTGTTCTGTGGGCCGAACTCGGCGATGCGAAGAAAGCGGAAGCGACATTGCGATCCGCGATCGAGGAAGATCCGTCTTTCACGGCCGGAGCGATTACGCTGGCCGATCTCTATCGCGCGGAAGGGCGAAACAGCGAAGCGGAGCGGGTGCTCCGAAAGAGCGCCGCGTCCGCTCCAGAGGCGGGCGACGTGCGCTATGCGCTGGCGCTTACGCTCATCCGGCAAGGCAGGCGCGCCGAAGCGCGCTTCGAGCTTGAGCGCGCGGCGGCCCTCAGTCCCGAAGAGCCACGGTTCGCCTACGCTTACGGACTTGCCCTCTGGGAAGACGGCGACCGCGCTCGCGCCATGGCGGTGCTGCGGGAGGCGAGCCGACGCCATCCGGGGGATCGTCTGCTTCTCGAAGCGCTCGTGAGTTTCGCGCGGGAGAGCGGCCGCACCGAGGAAGCGGCGGATCATGCGCGCTCGCTTGCGCAGCTTGCTCCCGA